>PFDL01000054.1:0-1016 GCA_002772575.1 Parcubacteria group bacterium CG10_big_fil_rev_8_21_14_0_10_35_15 | reverse complement strand
GAAAGCCTGGATTTATTAGAATTTTAATATTCCAGCAAATTGAGTGATCGCTGAGCGCATAAAGATTTTATGCGCTTAGAGGAAAGTCCGAACACCCGCCTTTATAGGCAGCAGGGTAGCGGGTAATGCCCGCACGCGGTAACGCGAGAGTTGCGAGCAGAGACGTAGTACAATTTAACTGACATAAAACGATGATACATCGAATTATGGTAGGACATATGCTTGGCGACGGGCATATAGCAAAAGTATACAGAGGAAATAGTTATTTTGTAGTCCACCGGAAAGCAAAACACCATGAGTATAACTTATGGACTAAAAATGTTTTACTAGATAATGGCTTTATTGTTTCAGATAACTATCCGAAGATTGGACAATCATACGGTAGTAATAACTTTCCCTCTTCATACTTAAGAACTGGCAGAGGTAAATTTTGGAGCGAACAACGTTTGTTGTGGTATAGGAATGGTCAAAAGATACTGCCAAGAAAATATATAGAAAAGAACTTTGACAATCTTTCTTTTCTGCTATGGTTTTTAGATGATGGGGACTCTAATGGAAGAATATCGACCGATAGTTTTCTAAGGAATGATGTTATATTTCTAAGAGATTTTATTAACCAAAAATATGGGATAAGATTTAATATCCAACATCAACATAATAGACCACAACACAATATATTAAAATGTCCAAAGAAGAAAAGAAATAAATTGTCTGCTATATTCCAGTCGCCGAGCATATCAATACCATGCATGTCATATAAGTTAAATTGGACGTGAAACGGCTAAACACTTACCTGGGCGCAAGAACAAAGTCGAGCACATAAATCGCGTGATTATGTGTTCGATTAAAAGTAGTTCGCTAGAGCCCGAGAGCAATCGAGGGCCCAGACAAATGATCGCTTAAAACAGAATTCGGCTTACAGATTTGCTGGAATACCAAAAAACTCGTCTTATCGGCGAGCTTTTTGTTTTAAAGAACTAATAAAAACTGGCTGACATCGACGCCAGCCAGTTTTT
>PFDL01000032.1 GCA_002772575.1 Parcubacteria group bacterium CG10_big_fil_rev_8_21_14_0_10_35_15 | reverse complement strand
CACATTTTTTGATTTGCGCGCGCCCGATTTTTTCTCCTAAAAGGAAAAGAAAACTTTTGTGCGGGGTTCTGCTATTAACGAGCAGGACGGCGGGGCTGTCCGCTTTTTGTATTCGCTCGGGCGTGGCGGAATTCCCCCCAACCCCCCTTCCGCCACGCCCTCGCTCCCGATGGAAAATTTTTTGACGGCGGTATTGAGGAAAAAATGGAAAGTTGATATAATTGATTTGCAAGTCATACAAGTATTATATCACTTTCCATACATTATAATCTACTATGTCTACAATAGGCAAGAACATCAAACGATTTAGACAAGATAAAGGGCTTTCGCAAGATAAGCTCTCAAAACTTGCTGATTTGTCGCTCAATACGGTTGTTAAGATAGAGTTGGACGAAAGTCCAAATCCGACCATTGAGACAATACAAAGGATTGCGAAAGCTCTTGAAGTGTCGGTTGATGACCTTTTGAAAAAATAGTTATGACGATCAATACCATAGAAAAAAATAATCTATTCAGCACTAAGGCAAAAACAAAGGTAAAAGCCGATGTAATTCTTGGTGATTGTCTTGATGTTTTAAAAACACTTCCCGACAATTCTGTTGATTTGATAGTTACCTCACCGCCCTATGCAGATCAAAGAAAAAGCACTTATGGCGGAATTGGCCCCGATAAATATGTTGAGTGGTTTTTGCCTATCACTAAAGAGTTAAAGAGAGTTTTGCATCCAAAAGGTACTTTCATTTTGAATATAAAAGAAAAAGTGGCAAATGGAGAACGACACACCTATGTTATGGAATTGATTATGGAGATGAGAAAACAAGGTTGGCTTTGGACAGAAGAATTTATTTGGCACAAGAAAAATTGTTTTCCGGGGAAATGGCCCAACAGGTTTCGTGATGCGTGGGAGCGATTACTCCAATTCAACAAAACAAAAGAGTTTAATATGTATCAAGATGAGGTAAGAGTGCCTATGGGCGATTGGGCTAAAACGCGATTAAAAAATCTTAGCGAGACTGATAAACGCAGAGATAATTCAAAAGTCGGTAGTGGATTCGGGAAAAATGTCTCCAAATGGGTGGGCAGAGAACTGGCTTACCCAACGAATGTCGTGGTTATGGCGACTGAAAGCTCAAATAAAAATCACAGTGCTGTTTTCCCAAAAGAATTACCAAGTTGGTTTATTAAATTATTTACCAAACCAAATGATATTGTGCTTGATCCATTTTTGGGCTCTGGCACAACCTCCATTGCGGCCTTTCAATTAGATAGAAATTCTATCGGCATTGAAATTCAAGAGGAATACCATAAATTAGCTGTCGAAAATATCAATCAGCAAACCAAAATGATATGAAAAATTTAAACTACGAAAAACTAAATACATTCATTGCTTCTGATGTGATAAAACCATTCTACGAGATACGCCTTTCGCGACTTGAATCTGCAAAACTCTCTGATATTTCAAAGCGTAAAAATCCGTATTTATTCAAGGCAAAAAATATTGAAACGGCTGGAGATTTAGCAAAAAGTATATTGGATGCCTTTCTTTCTTCACAAGAAGAAACGATTTTTGGCGATCTTATGGAAAATCTTGCTATTCATGTTTGCCGTGAGGTATTTAATGGAAAGAAAGCAGAGGAAGGAATTTACAGAAGCGTTGACTTGATATTTGAGAGAGATGGGAAAACCTATGTCGTAGGAATTAAATCAGGACCAAATTGGGGTAATTCTGATCAGGTAAACACCATGAGAAAGAACCTTCGTAATGCGAAGAAGCTTCTTCGCGCTGCGGGCAAGAAAGATATCGTATCTGTAAATGGTTGTATGTACGGACGAGATAATGTTCCGCATAAAGTAAATAAGAACCCAGACCTAAGTTATTATAAAATCTGCGGGCAAGCATTTTGGGAACTTATTTCTGGCGACGATCTGCTATACAAGAAAATTATTCAACCCCTTGATAAAGAAGCGAAGAAAAGGGACGAGGTATTTAAGACGCTATATGTAAAGAAAATTAACGAGATGACTAAAGATGTCGTTGATCGTTTTTACACGAAAGATAATCTCGATTGGGATAAAATAATTGACTATGTTTCCAAGAAATAATAAATACTTTCTACTATGAATTTACCAGAGCCACTACCAAAACAATTTTCAAGCCTGATGGACGATGTGTCGTCAGGGCGATTAAAAATTCCGCAATTTCAAAGGGAATTTGTTTGGGAAATAAAAAAATCTGCAAGCTTGTTGGACAGCGTTGTGAAAGGCTACCCTGTAGGAAGTTTTATTTTTTGGAAAACAAGAGAAAGATTGCGCGCAGTAAAAAATATCGGGAATCTAAATTTGCCAGAGCCAGCCAAAGGAGATTATGTAAATTTTGTTCTTGACGGGCAACAGAGAATTACCAGCTTGTTCGCCGCATTAAAGGGCGAGAAGATTGTTCGTGATACTGGTAAAGAGGAAAATTTTGCCGAGATCTATATTGACCTTGAAGCCAAAGAGGACGAAAAAATTGTTACGCACGAGGTAGAAGATAAACAAAAAGAGCAGTTGATAAAACTTACAGATTTATTGTATGGCGGCTTAACTTCTCTTGCGCAATATCCTGCTAAATATCACCATAAGTTGGAAGAGTATAAAAAACGGATTGAATCGTACAATTATTCTGTTATCCAAGTGGGCGATGTACCTATTGATGTTGCATCCGAGATTTTCACGCGAGTGAATGAGGGCGGTAAGCCACTTTCGCCTTTTGAGATTATGGTAGCGAAGACATACGATTACGAGAAAAATTTTGATTTAGCGGAAAAATTTGACCAACTGGTAGAGACACTCAAGAATGTCAATTACGAGACCATTTCTAACGCTACGGTATTGCAAATTGCGGCACTTATTTTGACCAAAGAGTGCAAAAGAAAAATTATTTTGAACTTGGACAAAGAAAAGTTTATTGAATTATGGGATAAGGTTACCGATGCAGTAGAAAGAGCCGTCGATTACTTTAGAGATTATTACAGAATACCAGTTTCGCAATTATTGCCTTACAATGCGCTTGTTGTTCCATTCGCTTATTTTTTCTACCATCACAACGATAAGCCCACCGGCGACAAGCAAAAATACCTTCAGGATTTCTTTTGGCGAGTTGCGTTAGCGGGTAGATATTCTTCGGCCGTTGAAAGTAAGCTTGCCCAAGATATAAAGAAAATCGATAAAATCCTGCACAACGAACTGCCAAAATATGACTGGCCAATCAATACTTCTCCAGAATTCATTAAAGATAATGGCTGGTTTAACGCGGGGAGTAGTTACATCAAAGCAATCCTATGCATTTACGCTTACCATCAACCAAAATCATTTATTGATGACTCGCTGGTTAATATAAGCAATTATTGGCTGAAACAAGCTAACAGCAAAAATTATCATCACTTTTTCCCTAAAGCATATCTCACAAAATTAAATGAGGAAGAGAGAAAAATTAACCACATTCTAAACATCACCATCGTTGATGATTTTCTCAACAAAAGAAAAATTAGGGATAACCCGCCGTCAGAATATATGGCAAAATTTAAAAGAGATAATCCGCACCTCGCCGAGACGATGAAAACCCATCTTATTACCGACCTCGATAAATTTGGCGTATGGGCAAATAATTACCACTCGTTTTTTGAAAAAAGAGGAGAAGTAGTCAGTAAAGAAATTGAGAAGAGAATAATCAAACAAACTATTGACGAAAAACCACAAGCCGATTTAACCGATGAGATTTCGGAAGAATCAGAAGTTGAGTAATACCGCCGTCAAAAAATTTTCCGTCGGGAGCGAGGGCGCGGCGGAAGGGGGGTGTGGGGGGAATTCCGCCCGCCAAGCCCAGCCAGTTCCGGGTGTGGGGGGAATTCCGCCCGCCAAGCCCAGCCAGTTCC
>PFDL01000013.1 GCA_002772575.1 Parcubacteria group bacterium CG10_big_fil_rev_8_21_14_0_10_35_15 | reverse complement strand
GACGAAGAAGAGTCAGCCTCATCGGCTGATGGCAATGACGAAGAAGATGAAGAAAATGAAGACGAAGAAGATGAAGAAGATGAATCTCAAATGGAAATTGCCCAGAGCGTTAAATCAGCGTCAGGTCTTTTAAGCCCGGAGGGAGTTATTTTTTTGCCCTTTGCTATTCTGCTTGATTTGATCGGTATTATTCTTATTATTTTTGCCCTTGATGATTTTTTCATCCTTGATATTATTGGCGCTACAACCATTGGCATATGGATATTTTCAAAAACCGGAGTCGCTCCGTCAGCTCCTGAAAGCACAGGCCAAAAAGCTGAAAATATAGCAAAAAAATCACAAAAAGCCGTAGAAAAAGTTGAAAAACTTGCCGCTAAAGCCGGAAAATCCGGACGCTGGTTAAAACCGATTTTATGCTCTCTTGGAGAGGTTATTCCATATCTCGGCGCCATTCCTTTTTGGACATATCTGGTTTATAAAACGCTTACAGATAATGACTAATTCTACAGATACAAAAAAGTTTTTAAGATCATTTAGTGTTTTCCCACTCACGCTCTTAATCTTAGCTCTGCCAACGCTAGTCTTTGCTCTTGAAATAGATTATCCAGTAATCCCGGGAGCGCCTAGCCCAAATGATTTTTCATCTTTTGTAAACTATTTATATTATTTTCTTCTCATTGTCGGAGCTATGATCGCCTCTTTATCTTTAATATATGGCGGTGTTATTTATTTTTTCTCAAAAGGCAATCCCGGTAAAACAATGTTTGCCAGACAGCAAATTTTTGCCAGTTTCACGGGACTGGGAATCCTTCTTATGTCTTTTATTATTTTAAATTTTCTCAACCCCAATCTAAATGTAATTAAAATACCAGACATTCCCACGATTTCCGGACCAGGGCTAGAACCGATTGTCCCTTTAGAAGATCGTATTATTTATTATTGGGAACTGCCAACGGGAGCGCTAGAAGACGATGTTTTAAAAAAGACATCGGCTCTGATGGAACCGACTGATCTTTCCCAATCAGTAGAAGATTCGGTAAAAGAACTTGAACAAGAAATGAAAACATTGGAGAATCTTCTCCAATCGTGCCAATGCTCAAACCTTTTCTCGTATTGCAATAATGCTCAATGCGGTAATCAATCGGAATGTATCAACCTTTCGGGTGGAACTGCAAGTCAGGCGGATTTATGTCCAAATTTAAATATGATTCAAACTCAACGAGATAAAATCAATGTTGTCCAGAATAAACTGGCTTTGGCCTGGAAAACATTGCAGATATCAACTATAGACGCCAAAATCGCCCTTATAAAACTTAACGCAGTAAGAAGCTTGCTTAAAGAGTGTTTGACTCCTCCAATGGATCTGAAAACGTTTCTTGGAATTCAGGATGTGGATAGAATAGAAAAGAAAATATTTTTTGATAGTGGAAGCCAGGTTTCCACTCCAATAGATTGCAACCAATCTGCGCCGGACATTATTTTGCCCAAAGCCATTAATAAACAATTGGCTCATTTTTTAGCAATAAACTGGTGCGAAACAGCCGATCATCCTTGGTCATGCGGAGCTGATCATGTTCTCGAGTGTTATAACGACACTGTCGGAAAATCGTTGGTAGCCGGGATCAATCCCGCTTTTGCTCTAGTAATCTGGCTAAACGAAAGCAATGCTAGTAATTATAGCCTTTCTGCAGAGGATTTTGGCATTCATAATCCTGGCACGCCAGTAGTTGGATTCACTGCCCAAATTAATAGATTTTTATCCTTATTTGAGTCCTACAAAAACAACTTCCCGCAATGTTTTAGTCAAACAGATAGTGAAAACGATATGACTACTTTTTTGCGCATATTCAGAGCCGGAGACTGTATAAATCAAGCCGGATTACAATACGCAGAAGATATAAAAGGAGTTTGGAATCTCATCATGAATTGTCCAACTACTGGCTGCGTGCCACCATCATCTCTGCCGTGCCAATTCCCAAGTTCTCCAATTGACCTTAGTTGTTATTAAACTATGTTAAAAAAGATAAAAATAAAACCTATTCATATATTCATAATCGCTCCAATAGTTTTAGCTTTGTCTTTTTTTGTTATTAATTATAGAAACAATATTTTAAAAGAAGCCTTGGCGGCGCCAAAAACATTACATCCTTTAACTTTTTATTGCGACTTAGATGAAGACTTGGTAAATTTTACCAAAGAAAAAATGGAAACATCTATTCATGACCTTGAAATGGAAAAATATTTTAACATTGGCGCGCCTCCAGGCGGATCGCCCCCAATTGACCCGCCTCCACCATCTACTGGATTTTTCAGCTTGCCGATGAATAACGCCTGCGTAACCTGCCCATATGAAGGTTATATGTATTCTAGCGGTAATTGCCATGAAGGCGCTGATTTTGATGGCTCTGGCACGCCAGTAGGAGCCCCTATTTACAACGTTGCTCCGGGCATAATAAAAGGATGGGGCCTTAGCTCGCTTTATGGTTATTGGGTAGCCATAGAACATTCCTACACCTTGCCTGGCAACCCAAGCCCAACAACACTCATAAGTTTTTACGCGCATATGATTGAGCTTCCTACCAGCGAGGTTCAAACAGCTGGAGTCGGCGGATCAATTGATAGGGGAATATACATAGGAAGAATGGGAAATACCGGAAATAGCCATGGAGCGCATCTTCACTTCGCGCTTCTAACTACGATGGAAATTAATGGCCAAGAGCCTTGGCCACGTTATATATACTCGGTCAATCCCGAAGAATATCTGCCCACAGATGGACTCGGCCAATGCGTTATCTTACCAGCATGCGGCGGATGTCATTAAGTAGAGTCTATAAATATGAGCTATCAAAATCTTAATAAAAAAATATTTCTATTTTTAATTCTAATACTCGGAACAGTTGTTCTTTTTTATGCCAAAGGTTTAAGCGCCCAAGAAGAAATAATAATCTGCCCCCTAAGCAAAATGGTGACTGTTGGCAGTTTGTTGGATCAATCATTAATCAGTATAAATAATCTTCTTATAGAGGCCGATATTATTCTGGCAAGCTCGTCTCAAGCATATCAATCAGCTAACGAACTAATCAGGATAAGCGAAGAAGACTGCGTGCCAGAAAACTGCCAATCTTCGTGCGGGCTTGTCGCCCTCCCCTGGCCACCGTCAACCGATTGCACTTACGGATATACCTGCTCAGCCCTGAACATTTTGCCGGGCAGCGCGTCTGTGCCTAATATCAATTGCTCCGCCTTGCCAAGCGGTCAGATCAACATTGATCCCGAAAGATTTTATGGCGTTTTCCATTGGCGAGAGAACGAAGGCTATCAATGCCACCCCTTTCTCTGCCCTCCTCAATATGCCTGGTGTTCCAATCATGGCAGCGACGCCTTAGTCGTTCCTTATGATGTTTTTACTTGGGAAGAATGCTTAGATTGGTGCAATCTAAATATGAATTCCAACCAACCCCTTTGCCAAAAAAATGAGGGCGAGAGAAATTGCTGGGTTCACTATCCCCCAACCAATGGCGTTTCTAGTTGTGATTGGCAGTATACTTATCCGGACTCGCCTTTCGGCGCTCTTTGGAATCAAGAAGACTCCGACACTTGCTACGACACTTGCTACAATGAAGGCGATTGCAGCGTTGATTGGACGACCTGCGAAGAGCAGGGTTGCGCTGGAGAAGCTTGTCCATTTGCTTCAATTGCAAGTATTGTTGATAGTGTTGCCGCTAATATAACAGCCATTGAAGAAGCTCATCAAAAAATAAAAGATTTCTTTGAAAAAAACATTACCCAATTTCCAAAACCAGATAATTACACAATTTTTGGCGAATTTTATAAACACTATATTCTGTCAAAGATTTGTTGGATGGGCTCATGCGAATCGGAATTTTACGCCTTAGCCGGCCTTCAGGATAAAGCTAGAAGCAATATCCAAAAATGTGATATAATAAAACCGGACAATCTT
>PFDL01000022.1 GCA_002772575.1 Parcubacteria group bacterium CG10_big_fil_rev_8_21_14_0_10_35_15 | reverse complement strand
TATGTTTCTCAAGGAGCTTCAATTCACGATAAGCACTTGGAAGTGATTGTCAGACAGATGTTTTCTAAAATGAGAGTTAAAGATGCCGGCGACAGTGATTTTATTCAAGGAGAAGTAATCAGTAAAACCAGATTAAGCGAAGAAAACGATAAGCTTAAAAAGGAAGATAAAAAACAAATGATCGCTCAATCAACATTATTGGGAATTTCCAAAGTTGCTTTGGCTACGGACAGCTTCTTATCAGCCGCTTCTTTTATTGAAACTTCAAGAGTCTTAATTAAAGCCGCTATGGAGGGCAAAGAAGATAGGCTATTGGGATTAAAAGAAAACGTTATTATCGGCAAGTTAATACCGGCCGGAACTGGATTAAAAAAATAGTTGGATATCTATTAAATTTGAAGTATATCTGCTGATATACTAAATCAAAAGGGTTTGGTATAATATACCATTAGACTGTTTTTGAATTATGGCCAAACAAAAGAATAATATTCCTTTAAAAAAAGAAAAAATCCAGGATCTTAATTTCCTGCCAAAATCAATTAAGGGCTATCTATTAAGCTTATTTTTAGTTTTATTGGCGGCAATAATCTTATTTTCTTTCTTTAATTTAGCGGGCAATGGCGGTCAACAAATGTTAATTGGGCTTTTATTTTTATTTGGCAAGGCAATTTATTTATTGCCTTTGTTTTTAGTTTTAAGCGCGGTTATCTTCTTTGTTGGCAGTAATAATCCGCATCGTGTTTCAAGAATGACAAGCTTTGCTTTTTTATTGTGCTTGTTCGGTTTGAGCGCTATTTTAAATTCTTTTAATACTATTGAAAAAATATCTTTAAACGCAAAACCATTAGGTGGTTTTCTGGGTTATTTTTTAAGTTTTCCGATTTTAAGACTTTTTGGATTTTGGATGAATTTAATTGTTTTTACTTTGGTAGTTGTTTTTGGTTTTCTTATTTTCTGGCAAATATCAAAGAAAATAGAGCCGAAAACAGCCGAAGAATTGGTTGAAAAGAATCAGATTTTAAAAAGAATTTTAGAGCCAAAATTAAAAGTCAAAGAGATTCCAGGTTTAACAGAACCATCAATTAAACAGGATAAGATTGATTTAAAAACAAAGCCGATTATTGGTTTTCAATCAGGTAAGTCAATTTACAAAAAGCCTTCGTTGGATTTATTAGAGCTTGAAAAAGGAGAACCGATTACAGGAGATATTAGAAATAATATAGTAATTATTAAAAATACTTTGGAGAATTTTGATATTCCAGTGGAAATGGGAGGAGTTAATGTTGGTCCGACCGTAACTCAATATACTTTAAAGCCGTCAGAGGGAATTAAGTTATCAAAGATTACAACTTTGAATAATGACTTGTCTTTGGCTTTGGCAACCCATCCTATAAGAATTGAAGCTCCTATTCCGGGAAAGTCTTTGGTTGGCATTGAAGTTCCGAACAGTTCTAGAGCCATAGTCAGGTTGAAAAATCTTTTTGAAGATCAGGCTTTTAAAAATTCAGCAGCGCCGCTATTATTCAGTTTGGGACGAGATGTGGCCGGAATTCCTGCTTTTGCCGATTTAGCAAGAATGCCCCATCTTTTGGTGGCTGGCGCAACAGGCACAGGCAAAACAATTTGTTTAAATAGTATTCTTTTAAGTTTGCTTTACCGCAATTCACCGGAAACAATGAGATTAGTTATGGTTGATCCTAAAAGAGTTGAATTTCCGGTTTACCAGGATATTCCCCACCTTTTATCTCCAATTATCTATGACAGTCAGAAAACCATTAACGCTTTAAAGTGGTTGGTTAAGGAAATGGAAAGAAGGTTTGAGGTTTTAGCGGGAGCCAAGGCAAGAAATATTGCTTCATATAACAAAGATATGAGCCAGAGAATGGAGAAAGCCAGTAAGGTTAGCGGCGAATCAAAGATTCAAAATGAAGAAGATGGCTTAGAGTTAATGCCATATATCATTGTTGTTATTGATGAATTAGCAGATTTAATGGCGGCTAGAGGCAAGGAAATTGAAGCTTATATCGTCAGATTAGCGCAAATGGCCAGAGCCGTTGGTATTCATTTGATTGTGGCAACACAAAGGCCTTCAGTTGAAGTCATTACGGGTTTGATTAAAGCCAATATTACTTCCAGAATTACTTTTCAAGTTGCTTCTCAAATTGATTCCAGAACAGTTATTGATACTGCTGGCGCGGAAAAATTATTGGGCGCCGGAGATATGTTGTTTATTTCTCCGGAAATTAGCAAGCCACGGAGAATTCAAGGCGCTTATGTTACGGAAAAAGAAATTAAAAGAGTGACTGATTTCTTAAAATCTCAAAAAGAAGATTTGGGTGAATTGAGAGATAACTTTTTAGCTGAAGAGTTAACTAGAGAATTGAAAGGAGAAGAGGGTAGCGCTGAAGAGTTTTTCAGCGATAATGAAGATCCTCTTTATCTGCAAGCCAAGCAATTAGTGATTGAATATAAAAAAGCTTCTGCTTCTATGTTGCAGAGAAGATTAAGAATTGGTTATGCCAGAGCTGCCCGTCTTTTAGATATCTTAGAAGAAAGAGGAGTAGTTGGTCCGGCTGACGGGGCCCGGCCCAGAGAAGTTTATTTTAAAGAAGATAATTCTAATTCCTTAAAAGCCAATGTGCCAATGCCGAATTTAGAAGATGAACCGAATCCAGACGAGAATAATGATGATTGGGAAAAAGTTTAAATAAGGCTAAGCCTTTTTTAATAAATTAAAAAGTTAAATTTATATTATGGTCAAGAAGAAAATCAAAGAAAAAGAGATCAAAACAGATTTATTAGAAGCAGTTCAGGAAATAAAACAGCGTTTTGGCGAAGGCGCGATTATGAAGCTTCGCGATGTCAGAGCAGTTGATATTGATGCTATCAAGACAGGTTCACCTTCTTTGGATATTGCCTTGGGTGTTGGCGGCGTGCCCAGAGGCAGGATTATTGAAATATTCGGACCAGAGTCAACCGGTAAAAGCACCTTGGCTCTTCATATTTGCGCCCAAGCGCAAAAATCAGGGGGAGTGGCTGCTTATATTGATGCTGAAAATGCGCTTGATCCCGACTATGCTAAGAGGCTTGGGGTTGATGTTGAAGAATTGCTTATTTCTCAACCGGATTCAGCCGAACAAGCCCTTCAAATAGTTGAAACGTTAGTAAGATCAACTCAAGTTGATGTAATTGTGATTGATTCAGTCGCAGCTTTAGCTCCTAAAAGCGCGATTGAGGGTGAAATGGGAGAATTTAAAATTGGCTTGCAAGCTAGATTGATGTCTTCGGCTTTACAAAAACTTTCCGGAGTTATTTCAAAAACAAAGACAGTTGTCATTTTTATAAATCAATTAAGAATGAAGATTGGAATTATGTTTGGCAATCCAGAAACAACTCCAGGCGGATTGGCTTTAAAATTCTATTCTTCGGTTAGAATTGATTTAAGAAGAATCGCTCAAATTAAGTCAGGTGAAAATATTATCGGTTCTAGAATTAGAGCCAAGGTAGTGAAAAATAAAGTGGCTGCTCCCTTTAAAGTGGTTGAATTTGATATTTATTATAATGAGGGTATTTCGTATATCACCGATCTTTTGAATTTGGCTATAAAAGACGAGGTAGTTAAAAAAGCCGGTAGTTGGATTCAATATGAAGAAACAAAGCTTGGTCAGGGATTTGAAGCGGCTAAAAAATTCTTAAAAGAAAATCCAGCTATAATTGAAAAGATTAAAAAATCCCTGTCTGAAAAACAGGGTCAGCCAAAAGACTCGCAATTAGATTAATCTAATTATTTCATTGTGAATGGCAATAAGCCCAAGTGTCTGGCTCTTTTTATAGCTGTGGCTAGTTTTCTTTGGTGGCCAGCGCAAACGCCGGTTCTTTTTTTAGCTCTAATTTTAGCTAATCCGGAAGTAAACTTTCTTAAAACGCCCAAATTTTTGAAATCTATTTGTTCG
>PFDL01000021.1:4236-4386 GCA_002772575.1 Parcubacteria group bacterium CG10_big_fil_rev_8_21_14_0_10_35_15 | reverse complement strand
AAAATTCAAGGATCACCCGACATAATCTCCAGAGGCTTTGTTTATTTGAGAGAATCGAAGGATTTATTAAAGGCGACCAGAAGAAGAGTGATCGACATTATTGACAAGACGGCCGGTTCGGGCGGCGCGGTTAATTGGACCTATGTTAAA
>PFDL01000021.1:0-4202 GCA_002772575.1 Parcubacteria group bacterium CG10_big_fil_rev_8_21_14_0_10_35_15 | reverse complement strand
ATTGGACCTATGTTAAAGAAGAGATAAGAAATAAGGTTGGAGATTTCCTTTATCAACAAACCGAGAGACGACCAATGGTCTTACCGGTAATAATTGAGGTATAATGACAATATGAAAATCTTTTCAGGAATCCAGCCAACCGGCGCTCTCCATATTGGAAATTATTTGGGCATGTTAAAACAATCTGTAGAGCTCCAAAAAGAAGGAGGGTGTATTTATTGTGTCGTTGACTTACACGCCATGACTATCCCTTACGATCCTAAACAAATGCAAAAAAATATCTTGGATGTGACGGTCTGCTATTTGGCGGCCGGCATTGACCCGGCAAAATCAATTCTTTTTATCCAATCCAAGGTGCCGGAACATACAGAGCTTGCCTGGATTTTAAACACCGTCACTCCGATAAGCGATCTGATGAGAATGACACAATATAAAGACAAATCAAATCAGTTTAAAGAAGAAATTGGCGCCGGCCTGTTAAACTATCCGGTTTTGATGGCCGCCGACATCCTTCTCTATAAAACCCAAGTAGTACCGGTTGGAAAAGACCAAGAACAGCATGTTGAATTAGCCAGGACTATTGCCAGAAAATTCAATAAAAAATTTGGCCAAACTTTTATTGAACCAAAAGTTAAATTAGCCAAAGAAGGAGCCAAGATTATGTCTTTGACAAATCCTAAAAAGAAAATGTCAAAATCAATTCCTGCTGGTTGCCTTTATCTTTTTGACGAACCGGAAGTCATTAGAAAAAAAATTATGTCTAGCGTTACTGATTTGGAAAAACAAGTAAAATACGACTTAATTAAAAAACCAGGCATTTCTAATCTTTTAACCATTTACAGTCTTTTTTCCGGAAAACCCATCAAAGATATTGAAAAGAAATTCAAAGACCAAGGTTATGCCAAATTTAAAGAAAAACTGGCTGATCTCCTCATTAAAGAGCTAGAACCTTTAAGAAAGAAAAGAAAAGAACTTCTTTCTAGGCAGGTTTATATAGAAGAAATTTTGGAACAAGGGGCAAGAAAAGCAAAAACCATTGCCCAAGAGACAATGGCTGAAGTGAAAAAGAAGACCGGCTTAATTTAAATTTCAAATAAAGTACAAAACGCTATAACTTTATTGTCATAGCATTTTCGTTATACTAATATAAAAAAATTGAATATAACCTTTCGTAAATACTTCACGATCGTGAAGTATTTACGAATAGAAAAAATTAATATATTATAATTATATATCATTAAATAATTTAAATATTTTATGTCTGGACGCGGTTTAAAAACAGGGTCAGTTTCTCACGAGATCTTAACTGAAATTTTTGGAATATTAGACGCAACATTATTTTTACCAAGAAAAATGACCGAAATTACAAGAATAAGATTCCTTCAGCACTATCCTATACATAAGAAATATATTTATGACCTAAAACGAAGAAATTATATTAAAGAGATTAATACAAAAAATGGGAAAAAGATACAACTCACGGAAAAAGGAAAATTGGAAATAATAAAATATAAAATAAAATCCAAAAAAAATAAAATAAAATGGGATGGAAAATGGCGGGCGATTTGTTGGGATGTTCCCGAAGGTTCGCGCAAAGAACGCGATTACCTAAGGAGAGCCCTTCGCTGGGTTGGTTTTAAAGAAGTCCAAAAAAGCTTTTGGATATTTCCATTTGAAGTAAAAGACCAAATAAAAGAATTGATAAGACTATATAAAGAAGACCTAAAAGGAGATGTTCGTTTTTTAACTATTGAAAAATTAGAAAAAGATTCTGACTTAAGAAAATATTTCAACTTATAGTTTTATTCATAGTTATGTTTTCGTAAATACTTCACGATCGTGAAGTATTTACGAAAAATAAAGTTAATATAATTTTTGCAAAACACATAAAATACAAAATAGATAGACTCGCAAAACACATAAAATACAAAATAGATAAATTTATAAAACAAATAAATTTATAAAATAGATTCAATTAAAACGTATTAAAAACGATTTACGTCAAATATGCAGACTAAGCTCTTTATAAGTTTTTTCGGTTACAGGCACGCCAATTTTTTTAAAAATCTCTAAAGATTCTTTCTCAATTTCAATTAAGTGTTTTTTAGTGTCTGCCTCAAACTTACATTTAATAGTCGGGGTAGTGTTGGATGCCCGGCAAAGAGCCCAACCATAGGGAAAATTAATTCTGGCTCCGTCAATATCAACAAAATCATACTTTTTACTTCTTAAGAATTTTTGTAATTTTAAAATTATTTCAAATTTAGTATCATCTGAACAAGGAATAAAAATTTCTGGGCTTACTTCATATCTTGGCAAGGTATCAATATATGATGCAAAATTTTCTTTATTTGAAGCAATTTCAGCTATTTTCAAAGACGCGAACAAGGCTTCATCGCAAAGATAATAATCTTTTGGAAAAAGAAAATGCAAGGTTACTTCCCCGCCGAAAATGGCCTTAGTCTTAATTATCTTTTTTATAACAGCGGTATGATGAGAAACGGAAAAATATGTTTTTATTCCTTTTGCTCTCATTTCATCCAAAAAAACCTTAGAAACTCTGGTATCGTGAACAATCGGTCCTTTCCATTTTTCTAAAGCCTGTCTAGCTAACATTAAAAAACAAAAATCTCCAACCACCGATCTTCCTAAATTATCAATGGCAGCCACTCTATCGCCATCGCCATCATACACAAAACCAATATCAAACCCGCCTTTTAAAACTGCTTTTTTAGCCGGCATTCTATTTTTTCTTACATATGGATCGGGCAAATGGTTAGGGAAATTACCATCAAATTCTCCATAAATTGTTTTAACCCGACATCCCAATCTTTTAAAAACCTTTTCGGGCAAATAACCCATTGCCCCGTTGCCAGAGTCAATTAAAATCTTTAATGGTTTTTTAAGATTAATTTTACTGGTAATATAATTCAGATAATCTTTCTCGGGATTAAAAATGACAATTTTGCCAAGCTTTTTTGTTTTGGCTTTCCTTTCCTTTAAAACAAGGTTTTTGATTGTCTCTATGTCTTTTTCAACAACATCTCCTTTCTTCTTCACATGAAGAATAATGCCATTATACTGCTTAGGATTATGAGATCCAGAAATCATAATACCGGCATCAAAATTATAATGGAAAATAGAAAAATAAAATAAAGGATCCGGCGATATCCCTAAAAAAATCACTTCTTTGCCTGCCTCAACTAAAGCTTTACTAATTGCCCGAGATAATGGCGCCGAACTTTTTCTGGTATCATGAGCAAGAACGACTTTCTGAATATCGGGATAGAGATCAACTAAAGCCAAGGCTATTTTTGAGGCTACTTTGCCGTTTAAATCTCGAGGATAAATCCCCCTAATATCATAAGCTCTAAAAATATTTTGGTTAATCTTGACCATATATTGTATTTTAGCACAGCTTTCCAGACTTGCCAGCCTAAATCTTTCTTGCTAATATTGACCTATGAAGCAAAATTACGAACTATCTTATATTATTTCTTCTCAAATCTCCGAAGAAGCTTCTCAGGAAATTTCGAGAAAAATCAATAATTTTATCCAAGAGAAACAAGGCATTATTTCTGAAAGCCTTTTGCCAAAGAAAATTGCCCTAGCTTATCCTATCAAAAAGGAAGTTTTCGCTTGGCTAAAATCAACATACTTTTCCTTTGATTCTTTAAATTTAAGCAATTTAGAAAAAACAATAAAAGAAGAAAAAAATATTTTAAGATATTTAATTTTAAAAATAAGGCCAATGAGAATTAGATCTGTCAGAGCGCCAAGAAAACCGCTGGAAACAGAAAAACTAAAACCTCAAAAGGTCGAATTAGAAGAAATTGAAAAAAAATTAGACGAAATCTTTAAATAAATTACAATGAACCTTAATAAAGCCATTCTTTTAGGCAGAGTTGCCAGCGATCCTGAAACTAGAAGCACAACCACCGGTCAAAGTGTTTGTTCTTTCAGATTGGTAACCAATAGAGTTTTTACCAGCAATAATCAAAAACAAGAAAGAGCTGAATTTCATAATATTGTTTTATGGAGAAGGTTAGCCGAAATTGCTTCGCAATATCTAACCAAAGGAGCTTTGGTATTAATTGAAGGACGAGTTGAAACAAGATCTTGGCAAGACGCTTCTGGTGTAAAAAAATACCGAACTGAAATCGTAGCTGAAAAAATGCAACTTGGACCAAAGTCGGCCTCAA
>PFDL01000043.1:3853-4381 GCA_002772575.1 Parcubacteria group bacterium CG10_big_fil_rev_8_21_14_0_10_35_15 | reverse complement strand
ATTCTAACGCATCCGTCAAACATTAGTACTCCTCTTGCAAAACACCTACGAATTTTTAGATTAGAAGTTTGTATTATTTTTGGTTCAAACGCATAATATGATTTTAATCCTGGCCAGATGTTAAAGAAGATTATTAAATATCTCACTAAAATTTTATTTGAGAAACTAACACGCCAAGCATTCCTGTATTTTCTAAAGCTATTTGGCTTAACTTCAAACTCGTTTTTTATCCATCTAATAAATGCCACCACACTGTCTTTGTATTCATCGGTTAGTTCGATTGCATAATGTTTTTGAGAAAGCAGTTTGGGAAAAGAGGCCAATCGGTCTAGTAATTCGAAGTTATTCTTACTGGCTTGGATACTGAGATAATGCTGTTGACGAGACGGCGCATATCCCGATGAGTGATTAATTCTGAATTGATTAAGTTTGTCTTGAGTAATGTTTAAGTCGGCCGAACGGGAAGAGGCAATAACGACTTGAATACTTAAACTACCATCTGCCATGAATGCCCCCAGAATTTTAGAT
>PFDL01000043.1:0-3835 GCA_002772575.1 Parcubacteria group bacterium CG10_big_fil_rev_8_21_14_0_10_35_15 | reverse complement strand
TGAACTGCTTTAATTGGTTTTGCGGAGGCTGAATTCACTTTTAAGTATTCAATATCATTTCTAAACTTTTTTAAGAATATCTTTTCGCGTTCAGTATGTTTTGCTAATTCCAAAATAATCGGAATTGGGTAGAATTCTCGTTTTGCCCATACGGTCATCCCGATAGTCGAAGGAGAACATTTCAGATGTCTAGCTAGTTTTATATTCAGTTTTCTTTTGCTCCATTTTTTAGTTGTAAGAACCTCTTTAGCTAATTCCTTAAAAGCATTTTTGATTGTTTTACCTTTTATACATATCCAAGTTCTAGGATGAATATCCTGCGATTGCTGTAATAACAATAGATTAAATTTCTTACTCATCATGTTAATTATAACATAAGTTAATTACAATTTTAAGGAAAGTTATGCTATACTAGTATTAACTAATGGTCTTCTATGCTTAGAAAATTTGTTTTAGACAATGGCTTGAGGGTTCTCTTTTTTCCAATGAAAAATACCGAGGCGATTACTTCATTGTTTTTAGTTAAGACCGGATCTAAATATGAGACCAAAGAATTAAGCGGTATTTCTCATTTACTTGAGCATTTGATTTTCAGGGGAACAAAGAATTATCCTAAGCCAACAAGTATTTCTCAAGCCTTAGATGAGGTTGGCGGTTTTTACAATGCTTTTACGGATAAAGAAGTTTTGGGAATTATTTTCAAGACTAGTTCGGAGAATTTTAATCTAGCTTTGCGGATTTTAGCCGAAATGGTTTCAAGTCCATTATTAAATAAAGAAGAACTTATTAAAGAGAAGCGGGTGGTGATCGAAGAAATTAATATGAGAGAAGATGATCCGCAAATATTAATTCTTGATCTGTGGGAAACTCTTTTATATGGCGATCAGCCAGCCGGCCGGCAAGTCATTGGTTCAAGAGAAACCGTTAATAATATTTCTCAAAAAGATCTTTTTAATTATTCTAAAGATTTTTTTGTTGCTAAGGGTTCGGTTTTAATAATAGCTGGAGACATTAAAGAAGATGTGGAAAAAATTATTAAAAAGAATTTTTCAAGTTTATCCGATAAAAAGAGAATAGAAAAGAAGGCTGTAAAAGAAGATCAGCAAGAGCCTAAAATCTTTTTGCGATTTAAGGAAACAGATCAAACTCATCTTTGTTTGGGAGTAAGAACTTTTAATGCTTTTTCCGATAAAAAATACGCTTTATCTTTAATTGCTTCTTTATTGGGAGGGATGATGAGTTCTCGGCTTTTTGTTGAGATTAGAGAAAAAAGGGGATTGGCTTATTATGTCAGAACTTCTTGCGAGCATTATACTGATACTGGTTATTTAGTGACTCATGCTGGGTTAAATAATACAAAAGTTTTTGAGGCGATTGAAATTATTTGCAAGGAGTATAAAAAATTGAAAACAAAAAAAGTGACTAAGAAAGAATTGGATAAGGCAAAAGAGAATTTAAGAGGTCATTTGAAGCTTGGTCTTGAAACTTCTGATAGTTTCGCTTCGTTTTTTGGGCTTCAAGAGCTTCTTGGCCAGGAAGTTTTAACTCCGCAACAACAATGGCAAAAGATTGCCAAAATCACTCCAAATGATATTCTGAAAGTAGCTAAAGAAATTTTCAAATCAGATAAATTGAATTTAGCTTTAATTGGACCTCATAAAGAAGGAATTGATAAATTCCAAAAATTATTAAAAGTTTAAGAATGCCAGGTAGTGAAAACTCGACCGATTCGCCAAAAGAAGTTGAACTATTCGGCAATTAAAAATTAAATAAATAAAACTGGAAATATCCGATAAATTGGTAGGCTTGGCGAAACCAAGACTACCTAGTCGAGTTTCTACTACCTGGAATGGAAAAAGTAACTTTTGAGCTTTCTTGGGAAACAATTGCTAAAGTTGGGATTTTAGCTACTTCGCTTTATATTTTTTATCAATTAAAAGATCTTTTAATTTGGGCGGTTTTTGCTTTGGTGATTTCTTTTTTGTTTAATCCGCTTATCAATTACTTTCAAAAAAAGAAAATGCCCAGAGTCTTGGCAACTATTCTTGTTTATTTCTTGGTTTTTGGAGTTTTTACTCTTTTAATCTATATTTTTACGCCATTATTAATAATAGAAGTTAGTAATTTTTCGGAAGGTTTTTCAGAGTATTTTGATAAAGTGGCTCCTTCTCTGCGAAGCTTGGGCATTGAGGGATTTGAAAGTATGGATAAATTTGTAAGTTTAATGGAGAATACTCTTTCTCAAGTAACTAGAAATATCTTTAGCGCTATCTTTTCTATTTTTGGAGGCATTTTTACAACAGTTTTTATTATTTCTTTGGCGTTTTTCTTATCTTTGGAGGAAAAAGTTTTTCAGAAAGCTCTTTCTATGATTTTTCCTACAAAGTATGAAGAAGTAGCGTCTGATCTCTGGAAAAGATGTCAGGATAAAGTAAGCGGTTGGTTCTTGAGCCGAGTGGCTAGTTCTTTATTTGTTGGTATTTTGACATATATTGCTTTATTGGCCTTAGGTGCAAGTTATCCTTTTTCTTTTGGAATTCTTGCTTTTATATCTAATTTTGTTCCATTTGTCGGACCATTTATAATTGGTATTTTTATTTTTGCTTTTTTAGTTCTAACAAGTCCTATAAAAGCGGTTTTGGCAATAATTATTTTTACTTTAATTCAGCAGATTGAGGGAAATATCTTGACTCCTATTTTAAGTAAAAAATTTATTGGTTTATCTCCATCTTTTGTTTTAATATCTTTAGTGGTTGGGGCAAAATTAGGAGGGGTTTGGGGGGCAATTTTTGGAATTCCTTTATTCGGCATTTTTTCTGAATTTCTTAGAGATTTTTTGAAAAAGAAAAAAGAAACAAATGATGATATTTCTTAATCAATGGCTACTCTATATATTGTTGCCACGCCAATCGGTAATTTAGAAGATATTGCAAGAAGAGCCCTTCGAATATTATCGGAGGTTGATTTAATTTTGGCTGAAGATACGCGAGTAACAAGAAAACTTTTATCGCGTTATCAGATAAATAAGCCATTGATTAGTTATCATCAACATAGTAAATTGCAAAAAGTTGATTATATTCTTGATCTTTTAAAAGCAGGAAAGAATCTGGCTTTAGTTTCTGATGCCGGTACTCCCGGGATTTCCGATCCAGGCAATCTTTTGATTGAAAGAATCGTGTCTGAGTCAATTGATGATATTAAAATAGCGCCTATACCTGGTCCATCAGCTTTAACTACTAGCGTCAGTATATCCGGTTTTCCGATGGATAAATTTTTGTTTTTAGGATTTCCTCCGGCAAAGAAGAAAAGAAAGAAATTCTTTGAGGAAGTTTTAAAATCAAAATATCCAGTAATTTTATACGAATCTTCTCATCGTATTTTAAAGACTATGCGAGAGCTAAAGGAGCTAACCTCCTTTCAAAAGGAGCTTAGCTCCTTAAGGATTGTGGTTTGTCATGAACTGACTAAAATGTTTGAAACAATTTATAGGGGCAATTTAGATGAAATAATAACTCAAATGAATGAAAAGGATTTAAGGGGAGAATTTGTAATTATCATCAATTCTGGAGTAAAATGAGATTATGAAAAAGTTTTATATCACTACTACGCTTCCATATGTAAATGCTGAGCCACATCTGGGTTTTGCTTTGGAAATTGTTCAGGCAGATGCTTTGGCTAGATATAAGAGATTAGAGAATCGGGAAGTTTTCTTTAATTTTGGCGTTGATGAGCATGGACTTAAAATCTATCGCAAGGCAATTGAGGCGAATAAGAAGCCTCAAAAATATTGTGATGAATATGCTCTAAAATTTGATGCCTTAAAACAAGGATTAAA
>PFDL01000034.1 GCA_002772575.1 Parcubacteria group bacterium CG10_big_fil_rev_8_21_14_0_10_35_15 | reverse complement strand
CACTGCATTCATTCCAATAGGTTGAATAACCATCTCGCCCAAATCTAGATCTTTTAATTTTTCTTGGATTATTTGATTTTCCGGTCTGTTTTCAAAATCAATTTCTAAAATGCTTCCGCCCGAAAAATCAATGCTAAACTTCAAGCCAAACACTAAAAGAGAAGCTATACTGACCATAACTAAAATCCCGGAAAAAATGTAATAAATTTTAGTATATTTTAGAAAAGGAATATCCATATTTTTTTCATCTCCACAACCAATTAAATTTTTCAAACTTTGTGCCAACAAAACATCTTAATAAATTATTAGTAATGAAAATTGCCGAAAATATACCAAGCAAATTACCAATAATCAAAGTTAAAGCAAATCCTTTAACAAAACTGGTTCCTAAACTAAATAGAATTAAGGCCACTAAAATAATAGTAAAATTTCCATCACGAACTGACGGCCAAGCTTTTTTAAAACCATCTTCAAGTGAAATCAGAAAACCCTTACCCTGCCTTAATTCCTCCCTTATTCTAGAAAAAATTAAGATATTAGCATCAACCGCCATACCAATGGATAAGATAAAACCAGCAATACCAGCTAAAGTTAATGTGACTGGTATTAACTTAAATAAGGAAAGATTTAAAGCAATATAAGTAATCAAAGTTAATGACGCCAAAATGCCTGGTAAACGATAAAAAACAATCATAAATATAATGACTAAAATAAACCCGATCATACCTGCTTTCAGAGATTTATTTAAAGAATCCTGTCCTAAACTCGGACCAATGGTCTCTTGGGAGACCAAACTGATTGGCACCGGTAAAGCTCCTGAATTAAGATTACTGACTAATTGCTTTGCTTCATTGATAGTAAAGGTGCCTGAAATTTGAGCCCGACCACCGCTAATTGCTTCCTGAACAGTTGGACTTGAAATAATGGCGTTATCAATATAAATAGCTAATGGCTTGCCAACATTATTAGTCGTTAATTGTTCAAAAAGATTAGATCCCTCTTCGTCAAATTGGATTGTTACTATTGGCTTGTTGGTTGTCGGCTCAAAAGCCAACTCCGCTTTATCAAGATAACGGCCAGTTAATTGAGTTGAGGCGAACGGATCTTCAAAAGCTAACTGCCAATCAGGAATAGTTTGAATTTCTTCATAAGTTTTCCCTTGAATTTCTTTTTGTTTTGCAATAATTTTATCAACTATTTCTTGCGATTTCTGTTCTTTAAATTCAAGGAAAGGAGTCTGACCAATCATATTAATTGCTTCCTTAATATCTTTGACGCCGGCTAATTCAACAATCAATCTTTGACTCTGTTCTTCAATTTGAATAACAGGTTCGCTAACTCCAAAAAGATTTACTCTTCTTTCAATAATATCGCGAAGCCCATCAAGCGCGTTCTTACGATCAGCGCTATCTATGCCTTTTAAATCAGCCTGATAAATAAGATGGGTTCCACCCTGCAGATCAAGGCCTAATTTGAAAGGAATCTCTATAAAATGAGGGATTTTAAATTTTGCCTGCCCGCCGAAGCCTTGGCGAAGGCGGGAATTCAAAAAA
The DNA here is from genome assembly GCA_002772575.1 of Parcubacteria group bacterium CG10_big_fil_rev_8_21_14_0_10_35_15. Taxonomy (GTDB): domain Bacteria; phylum Patescibacteriota; class Minisyncoccia; order Minisyncoccales; family GWA2-46-15; genus GWA2-46-15. Next base: position 2,797 of record PFDL01000034.1, on the reverse strand, counting down.
TCGAGCCCATTATTTAAAGGATCTGGATATGCTAAATTACCGGCGACAAAAGCAAGTAATAGAATAATTATAAAAATTAAAAAAGACTTTCTCTTGGTCATTAGCAAAGTATAAAATAATTTTAACTTTCAGTCAATTGTTAATTAGGCCGTAAAACCTTATAACGCGCGTAAAAATATGACTGTTTTTACTCAATTTAACTTTATTTTTATATAACTGATTTTATGTAATATCTTAAAGAATGGATTAAATGGAATCGAAGATAAAAATCCCTGTCTTCTCCTTTCGTAAATACTTCACGATCGTGAAGTATTTACGAAAACAGGCTTCATTTTATTTTTAACAATAACTAATTTTGTCTTTTTTCTACAATAAAAAAACACGCTTAAAAAAGCATGCCTTTTACTTAGATTACAACCAGAATAAGGAAGCTACCTACTTTCGCAGCATAGCTACTATCATCGGCCTTGGAAGATTTCACTTCTGAGTTCGAAAAGGGATCAGGTGGAGCACTTCCAGCATAGCTCCCTTATTCTAGCTATAATCTTTTACGAAACTAAGGAGGGTAAGAAAATATTGAGATTTCGATTTATTAGTACTGCTCGGCTAAAGCCATTACTGGCCTTACACCTGCAGCCTATCAATCCTGTGGTCTACAGGAAATCTTGATGAGTTCTTATCTTGGGGTTGGCTTCGTGCTTAGATGCTTTCAGCACTTATCCGTTCCCGACATAGCTACCCAGCAATGCTCTTGGCAGAACAGCTGGCACACCAGAGGTCAGTTCTTCGAGGTCCTCTCGTACTGTCGAAGACTCCCCTCAAAACTCAACGCTTGCGGTAGATAGGGACCAACCTGTCTTACGCATATTATTCCATTATTACTAATGGTATGGACTATATCACCACCGAGCACATAACGCTTTTATGTGCTTGGGATCGACGTATTATGAAGGCTTTAAAAAAACCTCCATCCAGCCATGTTATGGCTAAGTCTCTACGGGGTTATAAGTTTTTTATCTAGGGCTATTTTTACTTTTTTTGACGTGTTTGTACGTCTCTTAGAATAATTCAAAGCTTTGAAATAATCGATAAGTTTACATAATTCTAAAAAATCTTTTTTGTTCTTAACTTTCTTTTTTGCTTCCAAGATATCCAACATAAGCTTTATTTGCTTTTGTTTCAATAAAGCATATGGTTTTATCCATTTCATTAACTTTTTTATAGAATCTGTTCTTCCGATAATACATTCCGTTACTCCATCATTTCGCTTTCTAATATATCCCATATCAATAATCTTTTGAATTTTCTTTAATAGCCATTCATTTATGCTTGACTGGTACAATACAACATAAGGACATACTTGATATCCATATTTATAATCATTATTTTTAGTAAGTTTAACGTAGATGCTTCCATCTCCATCGATAAACCCGGCTAAATATGATTTTTGTATGCCAGTTATAGACATAAAAAGACTTAAACTTCCCTCGGTATTATCCTAGCATATGACAGGTTATCATACAAGGACTTCACCGATATAAGTCGATTTTGCAAATCCGACGTTGCTGTCGGATGCCGCCAATTTGACGGTTTGAACCCAGCTCACGTACCATTTTAATGGACGAACAGTCCAACCCTTGGGAGCTGCTTCACCCCCAGGATATGATGAGCCGACATCGAGGTGCCGAACAGGGCCGTAGATATGGACTCGCGGGCCCTACTAGCCTGTTATCCCCGAGGTAGCTTTTGTTCGATGATCTTTCGCGGTTCTACTAACACAATTTACTAAAGTTTTGCAACGCAAATCTTAAATAAATATACGATCGGTTCACTAAGTTCTGGTTTCCCAACTGCGCGGCATGTCCGCCTTGCAGTAAAGCCGGCTTATGGCTTTGCCCTATCGCTCCGATTTCTATCCGGAGCTAGCCGACCTTTAAACGCCTCCATTACTCTTTGGGCAATGTGTTCCCCAATTTATACTCCATCGATGGCATTTGATTAACAATTGGAATAATAAGCTTTCTAAATTCTGCTGCTGATTCTGAAAGTACATATATTCTCCAATAAGTTTTTTCTTCTCGATTTTGTCGATGAAGCCTTGTTTTGATTTTAAAGTTTTCTAAAGCTCGTTGCAAGTTCTTAAGTTCCTGCTTTGAAAAAGCATGAGTATGAATAATGAATGTTTTATGACGAGCAGATTTCCATGAACCATCATCAAGATACCAAATAGCTATTGCTAAAGGATTAAGTAGTTTTGAAATAATTTTCGGAACTACTTTTTTCTTATCTTTAGAATAGAATTGTTGGCCATAATAACGCAGTTTTCCATGTGAATAAGTCGTAAATCCATACTTTATAGATTCTAATATTTTCCCGTTTGGAAATATAGAATTCACTTTCCGAGTTTTCGGCAATCCATTAGTCCACGGCTTCAGTTTTTGATACAACCAATCAACATATTCTTTTTCCTTGATTGAATGTTCAATCTTTAAGCGATATGTTCTTAATTTATCAGAAGCTTCTAAATGGCCATCTCCTAAAAGAGTGCCTATAATAATTGCTCGCTGTTCTTTAGTTAGCTTCAAATCTTTTTTATAATTTTCAATTAAATTTGAATGCATTTTTGGGTCTGTCTTAAATTTTAATAATTAAGACAATGCTTCTAGTTGCCTAGAAGATCAGACTATATCATCCGAGCACATAAATTAATTATGCGCTTGGTTCGGCGTATAGTCGTTGAGGACTCCCGAGCACATAACGCTTTATGTGCTGCGGTTGCCTGCTGATTGTCCGCTGA
>PFDL01000025.1:4366-4952 GCA_002772575.1 Parcubacteria group bacterium CG10_big_fil_rev_8_21_14_0_10_35_15 | reverse complement strand
ATATTGTAAGTTTTAATCATGATTAATCTATCTTAGCAAAAATTCACTTATAAATGAACTTGACAAGCTAGCAATTATATGTTAAAGATATAAATACCGGTGAGTGAGTGGCAGCTCTTTTCACCAACAAAAACAACATTTTCGGTCACAGAGCATAAGGCTAACAGGACCGGAACAGACAATAAGGAGTAAAAATGAATGCATGGACTATTATTTTCGCCCTCGTAGTGATTACACTGCCCATTGCGGTCGCAGTGATAATCGCCAAACTGTCGGCCTATAAAAAGGATTGGGACTTTTTCAGAGAAAGGAATTCGGAGAAAGCGATCCAAGCCGCCGAACTTCTCAATCGTCTCGTGATAAACCACGAGACGCACCTTGACTACCTTCTCCATAGGGCGGAGAAAAGGGATGAAGCGAGGGGGGACTTAGAAATCTTTGTCGCCCTGGTTCAGCTCGCGCTGGACCAACTAGACGATGGCCATGAACAAAAGATAGTCATCGTGCTCCAGAGCACTATTAAAGTACTGGAGCAGAAACTGGGAGTAAAGGCGCCATACGTGCCGATGTTACCGTAGCAAAAAGG
>PFDL01000025.1:0-4335 GCA_002772575.1 Parcubacteria group bacterium CG10_big_fil_rev_8_21_14_0_10_35_15 | reverse complement strand
CCTTATCAACAAAGTATGCTAAAATGTTTTATTAACAGCGCAAAACGCTTTTTAATTTAAAAAACATGTTAACACCAGAAGAAAAACAAAAAGCCATTGAGAAAGCCAAACTTCATGAAAAAGACACTGGTTCTCCTGAAGCTCAAATCGCTATTCTATCTGCAGAAATAGATAGGTTAGCCGATCATCTAAAAAAGTTTTCAAAAGACTTTGCCGCTAAAAAGGGTCTTTTAAGAATGGTTGCCAAAAGGCGAACATTGCTTAGTTATCTAAAAAATGAAGATGAGAAGAGATTTAATGAAATTAACAAAAAAATCGGGCTCGGAAAATAAGGAGAATCCGTTAAAACACGCTGAACAGCGGGTTTTAGTTTTAATTGACGTTCAAAACCTTTATCATTCAGCGAAAAATCTTTACTCCGCCAGAGTTAACTTCTCGGCTATCTTGAAAACAGCTGTTTCAAATAGAAGATTAGTCAGAGCATTCGCTTATGTAATCAGAACTAAAACTGGTGAAGAAAAATTATTCTTTGAAGCTTTAACAAAATTAGGAATTGAAACTCGGGTCAAAGATCTTCAAGAATTTTATGGTGGAGCTAAAAAAGCTGATTGGGATGTTGGTATTGTCATTGACGCGATCAGAATAGCTTCCAGCTGCGATGTTGTCTGTCTTTGTTCAGGAGACGGAGATTTCATTCCTTTAATTGAATATCTTGAAAATAAAGGCAAAAGGACTGAAGTGATTGCTTTTGGCAGGTCTAGTTCGGCAAAATTAAAAGAGGAAGCCGATGAATTCATTGATTTAGGAGATGCGTCAGAAAATTATTTACTTAAGAAATGACAAAAATGAGTAAAAGTTCAGAAAAATTTAAATTAGAAATCGGCAATAAAGAACTTTGTTTGGAAATCAAAAACTTGGCCGAACAAGCTTCGGGTAGCATATTTGTAAGATATGGAGATACTGTTGTCCTATCTACAGCCGTAATGTCCCCGAATACGCCTAGTCAAAACTTTTTTCCATTAACCGTAGATTACGAGGAAAGATATTATGCAGCCGGCAAAATCAAGGGATCTAGATATATGAAAAGAGAGGGTAGGCCCTCTGATAGGGCGATTTTAAATGGCAGATTAATTGATAGGACAATTAGGCCTAGATTTCCTAAAGAGTTTTTTAGAGAGGTCCAGGTTGTAACCACTGTTTTATCTTGGGACGGACAAAATGAACCGGATACCATAGGTATTATCGCCGCATCAATGGCCTTGTCTTTATCTAATATCCCATGGCTTGGACCATTGGCCGCGGTTAGGGTTGGCAGAATTAATAACGAGTTTGTCTTAAATCCATCTGTGGAAACCCAAGAAGAAAGCGAGTTTGAATTAATAATTTCTGGAAACTTTAAAAAAGATGAGTTAATTATTAATATGATTGAAGGTCAAGGCGACGAAGTAGCTGAAAATCTTATTGTAGAAGCAACTGAATTCGCCAAGCCATATTTAAAACAGATTATTGATTTTCAAAATCAAGTAATTTCCAAATTCGCTAAACCCAAAGCTGAAATAACAAAAGAAAATCCTGAAATAATAAATACTGCCAAAGAATTTTTAAAAGGAAAATTAGATCAAATTCTCTTTGAAAGGGATAAGGATTTGCGAAACCAACAAGAAACTGATTTAAAACAACAACTGATTGATTTGATTGAGGAGAAATATCCAAATCAAATAAGTCCTAGGGTTCTTTTTTCTTTGTTTGATGACGAGACTGATAGAGTTATGACTAAGAATATCTTAGAACAAGACAAACGGCCAGATAACAGAAACTCGGATCAATTAAGGGAAATTTCCTGCGAAGTTGATGTCTTGCCAAGAACTCATGGTTCAGGACTTTTCAGTAGAGGCCAAACAACCGCCTTATCAATTTTAACCCTAGGCGCTCCCGGAGACCAGCAATTGCTTGAAGGCATGGAAATCTCGGGTAAAAAAAGATTTATGCTACATTATAATTTTCCTCCTTATTCGGTTGGCGAAGTTAAACCGATGAGAGGGCCTGGACGCAGAGAAATAGGTCATGGTTCTATTGGAGAAAAAGCTTTATTGCCATTAATCCCTAAAGCAGAAGATTTTCCCTACACCATTAGAGTTGTTTCGGAAATCCTTTCTTCTAATGGTTCTTCTTCAATGGCTTCTATTTCCGGCGCTTCACTGGCGTTAATGGATGCCGGTGTGCCAATTAAATCACAAGCAGCTGGAATTGCTATTGGTCTGGTTATGGACGAAGAGACTGAAAAGTTTTGCGTTTTAACTGATATTCAAGGACCAGAAGATCATCATGGCGATATGGATTTTAAAGTAGCTGGCACCAGAAAAGGTATTACCGTAATACAAATGGACGTTAAAATTTCCGGCATTACCCAAGAAATTTTAAAAATAGCTTTAGAAAAAGCCAGAAAAGCCAGATTGCAAATTTTGGATATTACAGAAAAAGCTATTAGCAAACCAAGAGAAAAATTGTCTCCTTACGCGCCAAGAATTCTAACAATCCAGATTAATCCAAATAAAATCAGGGAGGTTGTCGGGCCTGGAGGAAAAATTATTAATGAAATAGTTAGCGAAACAGGAGCCACAATTGATATCGAACAAACAGGCTTGATTTTCATTACAGCTGAAACAGAAGATTCTGCCCAAAAAGCATTGAAATGGATTGAAAATATCACTCACGAAACGAGAGTCGGCGAAACATTTCAAGCTAAAGTAACCCGTCTTTTTGATTTTGGCGCCATGGCAGAATATCTGCCAAACCAAGAAGGTTTAATCCATATTTCCGAATTAGCCGATTATAGGGTAAAAAAAGTTGAAGATATTGTTAAAATAGGCGATATTGTCCCTGTCAAAGTTATTGGCATTGACCAACAAGGGAGAACCAATCTTTCTTTAAAAGAAATGTTAAAAGATAAAAACAATGATGGAGGAAAAACTAGTTTTCCTAAAGAGAGAGGAAATTAGAACAATGGCTAAAGACTTAGCCAGGCTTCAGGAAGAAGAAGCAATTAAAGAGAAAGACAAAATCTCTAAATTAAAGTTTGAAGAAAAACTAAAAAATGAAACTTCACAAAGAGAAGAGATAATTAAAACAATGATTCCAGGAGAAGAAACTGAAGTTTTAGAATCAAAAGAAGATATGGCTAATGAAGAAATATCTTCTAGAATAAAAAAGTCGTCTCCGCAAAAAAAGATTTTAGTTAGAATTTTAATTGTTCTGTCTTTTTTTATCTTTCTATCTTTAATCGGCTTTAGCTATTGGTATTTTGCAATAAGAAAAAAACAAAATTCTCAACCTTCTCCAGAGCCATCGGAGTCTCCGACTCCGTCTGCTTCTATTTCTCCCTCTATTTCTCCTTCTCTCTCCCCGCAACCGACTGAATCTATAAATCCAGCTATCCCGCCAATACCGGTTATTTCCGTAAAAGAAATAAAAATTATAAATCTTAGCCAAGAAAGCGATTTCCAAAAAGAGTTGAGCCAAGCCATTAAAGAAATTATTGTTGTTGGAGATAATCCAGAATTTTTTGAAATTTTACCAAAGAAAAATGATCAATTTCTCGGCATAAAAGATTTGTTTGAAGGACTTGAATTAAAATTACCAGAAAACTTTTTAAGCTCTGTTTCTGATAAAATAGAAGATTTTGACTTTTTCATTTATACAAAAAAGAATCTTAATCAAGGTTTCGGTTTTATAGTAAAAGAAAAAGAGCCCTTATCTATCCTTTTAAGTTCTTGGGAGCCAACAATGCCATTAGACTTATCCAATCTTTTTACAACAATGGATAAACAAGCGACTATGACAAATACTGTTTTTAAACAAGCAAAATATGCTGACGCGACTTTTCGTTATCTTTCTTTTAAAGAATCTGGCCTTGGAGTTTGTTGGTCTGTGTATAAAAACTATTTAATTATTACTTCTTCTGGAGAAATTATGAATAAGACCATTGATCTTATCCAAACTAAGACAAACAATTAATTAAATCTAATAATAAGATATGCTAAAAAAAGAATTTATCGAAAAAATGAAAACAAAATTGGAAAAAGAAAAACAAGGACTAATAAAAGAATTAGATTCTTTTGCTGAAAAAAAGAAAAATCTTAAAAATGACTGGACAGCCCGTTTCCCTAATTTTCAAGGAAGTAATCTTGAAGAAGAAGCTGATGAAGTTGAAGAATATGAAAATCTGATTTCCATTGAGGGAACTCTTGAAAAAAGACTAGCACAAATTGTTTTAGCTATTGAAAAGATAAATAAGCAAGAGTACGGTATTTGCAAATTATGCAATAAAGAAATAAG
>PFDL01000014.1:2459-4526 GCA_002772575.1 Parcubacteria group bacterium CG10_big_fil_rev_8_21_14_0_10_35_15 | reverse complement strand
TTTTAAAATTCTATCTGAAGGAATACCATGAATAACCTGCTCATTGATGGAAACACAAAGACAAGATGGAAAACCATCATAACCTTTAAAAGAACAAGTATTACCCGATTCTAAAATAAGTCGCTCAGCGAGCGTCTCTAATTCCATGGTCTTGATACCGGGCTTCACTTCCTTTTCCAGTTTTTTCATTATTCCAGCCAAAATCTGACCGGCTTCGGCCATTATCTTAATTTCTTCAGAAGTTTTAATGGATATCATTTTTTAAAAATGAATAAAATATAATTGCACGAGAAGCCGGGTTTGAAAACAAACCAGCTTCGGCCATTATTTTAATCTCTTCAGGAGTTTTAATCGATATCATTAATTACTTTAAAGCTTTTAGAATATTTTTAAAAACAATGGCCGGAGCCGAAGAACCGTTGATCTTTTTTACAGAAATACCTTGCTCTTTAAAGTAATCTATTATTGGCAATGTAATATCTTTATATGTTTTAAGCCGAATTTTAACAGTTTCCGGATCATCCAATTTCTTCCTTTTAAGAAGCTTTGAACCATCAAGCGGACAATGTTTCAAATTTATAGTTTCTTTTGAAAAAAGAATAGGATGACGCATCAATTCACAAATCTTTCTATGGGAATTGCGAAAAATACTTTCTTTAGCAGAAACATCAAGTAGAATAACGCTGATATTCTTGATACCATAAAGCTTTTTCAAGAAAGGCATTAAATCTTTTGCTTGATCAATTGACCGAGGACTACCAGCCAGAAGTAAACTCTCGCCTTTGGCAAAAAATTCCGAAATTTTTTCTCTCATTAAATAATTCACAAAAGGATCGCTATTTAAAAGTCCGGTTTGCCATTTTTTCTTTTCTTCTGCCAAAAAATATTTTTTACCGTCAATAACAGCAAACTCCCCTTTCTTGGCATTCATCATTTTTGCCTCAATTATTTTGCTTGTTTCTAGATAATACAAACTGAATTGATCAGCTAAAAGTTCAGCTTGAGTTCCCTTGCCAGAACCGGGAGCTCCCATAATAATAACTACTTGTTTTTTAAAAGTTGTTCTTGACATCTTTTTTATTATTGATATAATTATATATCATCATGAAAAAGACCCTTGCGGGGCTGTCCCCGCTGGGGGCTTTTTCTTTTACGGTGATTTTTCTATTTTTCTTCGTTGAGTATTTAAATAAACAATCGATTTTAATTTCAGAAATTTCAAAACCGGTAAACCACACTTTTCACATAATTCTACCCCATTCAATAAACCAAGACCAGCTATTACAGGTTCACCCTTAATGTCCTTCTCGCATAATATTCGCATATACTTTGATTATATCTTTGAAAAACACTAAATCAAACAATTAAAATGTATCATATTCTCTCATTTCCAATTGGGCATTAATAGCGCTAATAGTTTCCAGAACAACACTGACCACGATTAAAAGAGAGGTGCCGCCAACCAAGAATTGAAAAGATTGAACACCGGTAATACCCTGAACAATTGAAGGCATAATAGCAATTAAGCCCAAAGACAAGGCGCCAACAACTAAGATCTTATTTAAAACCGATGAAAGAAATCCAGATGTAGAGCTTCCAGGCCTAATACCGGGTATAAAACCGCCCATTTTCTGAAGATTCTCGGCAATGCTCTTTGGATCAAATGTAACCATTGTATAGAAAAAGGTAAAAACAAACACCAAAATAAAATATAAACTACCATGAATCCATGGATCCTGGAAAAAATGAGAAACTCCTGAAAAGAATTTGCCGACATTGCCAGGAGAAGTAATAAAAAAGTTGGCAATCATTGTCGGAAACAAAAGAAAAGAAATGGCAAAGATAATAGGAATAACTCCGGCCGGATTAACATTAATAGGCAAATAAGTTGAAACGCCGCCATAAAGCTTATTACCCCTGACTCTCTTGGCATAAGAAACGGGAATATTTCTCCTAGCTTCAGTAATTAAAACAACGCCAGCGATAATCGCCATTGAAGAAACAAAAAATAAAATATATGGAAATAATTTAGTTGGATCATAAGTTAAGGCCATCTGCCTAACGCTA
>PFDL01000014.1:0-2408 GCA_002772575.1 Parcubacteria group bacterium CG10_big_fil_rev_8_21_14_0_10_35_15 | reverse complement strand
CCCATTTTTTTCTCAGAAATTAATTCTCCCAACCAAACCAAAAACATTGTCCCGGCCGACATCATTAATAAAGACGATATCATTAATAATGGAGACAATTGGCCGATAATCTGCTGTTGACGAAAAACAGCCATCATTGAATAGCCCTGGAGTATTGCCAATGGAACAGTTAAAATCCTGCCATATTGATTAAACTTCTGTCTGCCTCTTTCCCCCTCTTCTTTGTAAAGTTTTTCCAAGCCAGGAAAAATCATAGTTAAAAGCTGTAAAATAATTGTGCCAGTGATATAAGGACCAACACCAAGCATAACAATCGAAAGATTATCCAAAGCGCCTCCTGAAAAGATATTCAAAAGACCAAAGAATTGATTACCTTCTAAAAATTGCCTTAATTTGTCTACTTCAATTCCAGGGATCGGGATATTGGCCATAATTCTGAAAATTACAAAAATCCCTAAAATAAATAAAATTTTATTCCTTAATTCCGGCAGTTTAAAAATTTGTAAGAATTTCTTATACCACATTATACTATTTTCCCTTTAGCTTTTTTAATCTTGGCTAACGCGGGTCTAGTATATTGGCAATTTTCAAAAATTAAAGCTTTGCTTAAAAAACCTGTGCCTAAAATCTTTAATTTAAAAGTTTTTTGGCCTGGCAAAGAAATAAGTTTTTTTGCCACTAAAGTTTTAACATTAACTGTTTCTCCTTTATTATAGGCTTTTTCAATTTCGTTCAAATTAATTCCAACCCGATATCTTGGCACCAAATAAGCGCTATGGCCTCTTAATTTTGGATAGCGTTTAATCAATTCTCTGATAACTGGCTTTAAGTGTTTACCTGATCTGGATTTTTGTCCTTTAATGCCACGACCAGAATAGGTGCCCTTTCTGCCACCATGGCCAATTCTTTTAGCTTCTTTTACCTTATGAATTTGTTTCAGTTGGTGTAGCTGCATTTTTAATAACTTTAACTTTCAATTTTTTTAAAGCCTGCATTGTTGCTCTGGCATTATTAAGCTTATTGCTGGTTCTACCCAAAAGCTTTGAAGAAATATTTTTAATTCCGGCCAATAAACAAATCGCTCTAACCGTGCCCCCGGCAACTAAACCACGACCCAGACGTTGCGGTTTTAATAAAACTTTGGCCGGACCATATTTTGCATAAACCTCATGAGGAATAGTGCTATTAACTATCAAAACATCCATTAAATTCTTTTTAGCTAATTTAGTTGCTTTTTGAACTGATTGCTGAACGTCCAGCCCCTTGGAAACGCCAACACCGACTTTACCTTTTTTATTACCGACAACCACAACCGACCTAAATCTCATATGCTTACCACCGGCAGTGACTCTGGTTACTCTGGCTAAATCCAAAAGCTTTGAATCAAACTCAGAAACGGATTCTGAAAAAGACCTTTTTTTAAATCTTGATCCTCTTTGTTGTCCTCCACTATTTCTTTGGAAAGCCATATATATTTATATAATTTAAAATAAAGGGCGTTTTAATAAATAAAGGGCGTTTTAATAAATTAAAAATTAAAAATGAAGACCGGCCTTTCTGGCTGCTTCGGCTAAAGCTTTAATTCTGCCATGATACTTAAAGCCAGATCTATCAAAAACAACTTTTTCAATTTTTTTTGCAATAGCTTTTTTGGCAATTAATTTACCAACTTCTGTCGCAGTCATTGTCTTTACTGTTTTAGCTTTTAATTCAAGACTAGAAGCTGAAACTAAAGTTTTTGCATTTAAATCATCATCTACTAATTGAGCATAAATATGCTGACTGGATTTAAAAACAGAAAGCCTGGGCATTTTTGCCGTGCCCTTAATCTTTGATCTGATTCTTACATGGCGTCTTTTTCGTTTTTGTATTTTTTGTTTCTGATTCATTTTTAAGTAGTTGTGCCTGCTTTCTTGCCGGGTTTTTTCTTAATAATTTCTCCGGCATATCTTATTCCCTTGCCCTTATAAGCATCGGGAATTCTTAATTTTTTGATAGTAGCGGCTGTTTGACCAACTAAACACTTATCAAAACCGCTAACCTTAATCACGTTCTTTTGAACTGAAATATCAATGCCCTCAATCTTTTTTATTCTTAAATCATGGCTATAGCCAAGAAACAAGACTAAATCGCCATTTGCTTCAACATTAGCCTTATACCCCAATCCTTCAAATTCAAGCGATTTCTCATAACCCTTGAGCACGCCCTCAATCATATTAGCAATACAACTCCTAGTCAAACCCCAAAAAGATATAATTTTCTTTTTTTGGCCTGAAGTCAATTTTCTAACATTGTCTTGTTTTTCTATAGAAACAAAAATTTGATTGTCTTTAATTTCAACCTTGATCTCTTTCGGAAATTCAAATTTAAGCTCGCCCTTTAAACCAGTAATAATAATATTCTTATCT
>PFDL01000045.1:2494-7053 GCA_002772575.1 Parcubacteria group bacterium CG10_big_fil_rev_8_21_14_0_10_35_15 | reverse complement strand
CATATTTAACACCACCGATGGCAGGCGTAGCCCGCAATGAACCAATCTTTGTTAAATATGTGGCGCAAGAAATTGCGAAAATCAAAAAATTGAGTTATGAAGAAGTTACAATTCAGACAACAAAGAACGCTCAAGTCTTGTTTAATATTTAAAAAATGCCTTCTTACGAACCAAAAAATATAGAATCAAAATGGCAAGAAGTTTGGGAAAAAGAAAAGATTTATCAGGCTAAAGATTTTGATCAAAAACCCAAATTTTATACCCTAATTGAGTTCCCCTATCCTTCGGGTGCTGGTTTGCATGTTGGTCACGCTAGATCGTGGTCAGCTATGGATGCTTATTCTCGCAAAAAGCGGATGCAAGGTTATAATGTTATTTTTCCAATTGGTTGGGACGCTTTCGGTTTACCGACAGAAAATTATGCTATTAAAAATAAAATTCATCCATCAATAGCGACATCAAAGAATATAGCTACTTTTAAAAAACAAATTAAAAAACTTGGCATTTCTTTTGATTGGAATAGAGAGATTAATACAACTGATCCAAAATATTACAAATGGACGCAGTGGATTTTCTTAAAACTTTTGGAAAACAAATTGGCTTTTCAAAAAGAAGTTCTAGTTAATTGGTGTCCTTCCTGTAAAACAACTTTGGCAAATGAAGAAGTTTTGGCAAATGGAGCTCATGAAAGATGTGGCCAGTTGACAGAAAAACGCTTGCAAAAGCAGTGGTTGTTGCGAATTACCAAATACGCTCAAAGACTTTTAGACGATTTAAATTTAGTTGATTATTCTCCTAAAATCCGGATTCAACAAGAGAATTGGATCGGTAAAAAAGAGGGGATTAATATTACCTATGATATTGACGGGATTAGCGATAAGGTCATTGTTTTTACAACTGCTCCTGTTAATTTCGGTGCCACTTTTATCGTCGTCGCTCCGGAACACGAGTTAGTCAAAAAGATTGTCGATGGAAAAATTGATGTTCTAGAAAGTAATGTGAGAGAAATTAAACAATATCTAGAGATTTCAAAAAGAAAGACAGAGCAAGAAAGATTAGATGAAAAAAGAAAAAAAACGGGTGTCTTCACTGGCCTCTATGCGATAAATCACGTGACTAACGGAAAAATTCCTATTTGGGTTACTGATTTCGTCATAGCTAGCGTAGGGACTGGGGCTGTCCAGGGATGTCCCGGCCACGATATTCGCGATTTCCAGTTTGCGAAGGAATTTAACATTCCGATTGTTAGGGTAATCAAGGGAGAAGACAGCGATGAATCTCAGATCGAAAAAGAGGATCAGGTTATTGAACATGGTCAGAAAGGCTGTTTTATTAATTCAGGTTTTCTGAATGGTCTGGAATTTGATGATGGGCTTCAGAAAACAATGGATTATTTTGAAAAAAAGGGATGGGGAAGAAGAGTTGTTAGTTATCATCTGCGTGATTGGATTTTTTCCAGACAGCATTACTGGGGTGAGCCAATTCCAATTATTCATTGCGAAAAATGCGGAGTTATTCCTGTGCCTGAAAAAGATTTACCGGTTGAGTTACCATATGTTGAAAAATACGAGCCGTCAGGAACAGGGGAATCTCCATTGGCTAGTATAAAAGAATGGGTGAGCGTGAAGTGTCCTAAGTGCGGCGAATCAGCCCGAAGGGAAACAGATACTATGCCTAATTGGGCCGGATCTAATTGGTATTTTGTCAGGTATCTGGATCCAAATAACGAAAAGGAGCTAAGCTCCTTAAAGAAAATGAAATACTGGCTGCCAATAGATATTTACCAGGGCGGTTTTGAGCATACAACTCTGCACCTTTTGTATTCAAGATTTATCTACAAGTTTCTTTATGATATCGGTGTTGTCCCGACCCCGGAGCCATATGCAAAAAGAAGGTCTCATGGCATTGTTTTGGGTCCGGATAACCGCAAAATGTCAAAGTCTTTTGGGAACGTGGTTAATCCCGATGAGATTGTTTTAAAATATGGGGCAGATACTTTAAGGCTTTATGAAATGTTTATGGGACCATTTGATCAAGCTGTTTCTTGGAATGAAGATAGTTTACAGGGTTGTTTCAGGTTTTTGACCAGAACTTGGCGGCTTTTTAATGAAAATATCAAAGAAGCAAAAACTTCAGACAATCTTTCAAGAAAACTTCACCAAACGATTAAGAAAGTGGCTCAAGATTTTGAAGAATTAAAATTCAACACTATAGTGTCGGCCTTAATGGAATTCATCAATGATTGGGGAAAATCATATTTGTCTAAAAAAGACGCAGAGTCGTTTATAAAAATTTTAGCGCCTTTGGCTCCTCATATATCAGAGGAGATTTGGACAGGGGTTTTGAAAAATGAGTTTTCAGTTCATAAAGAAACTTGGCCAGAATATGACAAAAAATTGATTATTGAAGATTTAATTACAATAATGGTTCAGGTTAACGGTAAAGTCAGGGCCCAAGTAGAAATGAAGAATGAAGACGGTCAGGTAGAGGCTAAAGCGCAAGATCGAGCAAAAAAAGACCCCCGGATTATTAAATATCTCGAGGGTAAAGAGATTAAGAAAACTATTTTTGTGCCGGGAAAACTAGTTAATTTTGTTATTAACTAAGTCTCAATTATTCTTTCGATTCTAGCTCCGAGAGATTTTAGTTTCTCCTCAATTTTCTCGTAGCCGCGGTCAATTTGTTCGGCTCCGGAAACTAGAGTTTTGCCTTTGGCAATGAGTCCGGCTAGAATCAAGGTAACAGTCGACCTGATGTCGGTGCCGTCAACTTTTGTACCCAAGAGCTTAGCTGGTCCGAAAATCAAGGCCCGATGAGGGTCGGTAATCTCAATATCAGCCCCCATTTTTCGCAATTCGTGTAAATGGGAGAACCGGTTTTCGTATAAAGGATCGTGAATCAAGCTTTTGCCTGTTGCCTGCGTCAAAAGCAGACAAGTCTGCGGTTGCAGGTCGGTTGGAAAGCCGGGGTGGGGTAGAGCTTGGAGTTTTTTAACGGCTTTGAGTTTTGGCGATTTGGCGACAATGATATTTTGTCCTTGAATTCTGAAATTGACGCCGATCTCTTTCATTTTATCCAGAAAGAAAGTTAAGTCGCCAGGCCTGACATTTTTGATTTTGCCCTGGCCATGAGTTACGGCAAAAGCAATTAGAAAGGTGCCAGCTTCAAGATAGTCAGGAGGAACCGTGTATTTGGCGCCGGCCAAAAGCCGTTTGCTTCCATCGATTTCAATCGTGTGGTTGCCCTGGCCCTTGATTTTTAACCCCATTTTTAAAAGAAAGGCTCCTAGTTCTTTGACGTGGGGTTCGGCGGCCGCGATTTCAATAGTGGTTTTCCCTTTAGCTAGAGCGGCAGCCATTATCACGTTTTCCGTGGCAGTAACGCTGAACTCTTTTAAAATAATTTTTGCCCCTTTAAGGATTTTCGGTCTCTCAAAACAGTAAAACTGGCCGGTGTTTTTTACTTTGGCGCCAAAACCAGACAGGCCTTCTAAATGGGTGGTAATGGGCCTGACGCCGATTTTATCGCCTCCGGGATGAGGTATTTTGAATCGGGGGAATCGGCCTAAAAGCGGACCAACGAGCAAGACCGACATCCGCGCCTTTTCAAAAAGATCGGCCGGGATCTTTTCCGGATTGATATTTTTGGCGCAAATAGAAACAGTATTTTTCCCCTGCCATTCAACTTCAGCCCCCATTTCTTTAATAACCTCAATCAAGTTTAAGATATCGCTGATTCTGGGGAGATTAGAGATCTGACAGGTTTTGTCAGTTAAAAGCGTGGCTGCCAAAATCGGACCAGCCGCATTTTTTGATCCAGAAATCTTGACCTCTCCTTTTAAAGGAGGGCTTTTTTTGATAATAAATTTTTCCAAGATTATGTCTTTAATCTAAACTTAGTTTATGCTACAAAGAAAGCAATGTCAAAATCTCAAGTTAAAAATATTGTGGTTATTGGCGGAGGCACCGGCACTTTTGTCGTTCTTTCTGGATTAAAGAAATATTCGGTTAATCTTTCGGCCATTGTCTCAATGATGGACAGTGGGGGAAGCAACCGAGTTTTACGCGATGAATTTGGTCTTTTGCCAACCAGCGATATTAGACAGTGTTTGGTTGCTTTAGCCGCTAATAATAATGGTTCAGAAGTGCTTTTGCGTAAGCTTTTTATGCACCGTTTTTGTCGAGGCAAGGGAATGAATGGCATGACTTTCGGCAATCTTTTTATGGCGGCTTTGACTGATATTCTTGGTTCGCAGGAAAAAGCAATTTTACAAACACAGAATATTCTTAAAATAAAGGGAGAAATCTTGCCAGTGACGTTTGACCATTCTCATTTAGCTGTTATTTATGAAAATGGCCGTAAAGTCGTTGGAGAGCATTATATTGATGAACCAAAACATAATGGCAAAATAGGAATTAAAAAAGCATTTTTGTTACCTTCGGCCAGAGCATATTTACCGGCAATTAAGGCGATCAAAAAAGCTGATTTGATTATTATTGGTCCAGGTGATCTTTATACGAGCCTGATTTCCAATTTATTGGTTAAGGGAATTGCTGCTG
>PFDL01000045.1:2259-2469 GCA_002772575.1 Parcubacteria group bacterium CG10_big_fil_rev_8_21_14_0_10_35_15 | reverse complement strand
ATGGTTTTAGCGCTAAAGATCATATTAGTGTTTTGGAAAAATATCTTGGTAAGAATTGTTTGGATTTTGTTTTAATTAATTCAAAACAATTGCCGATCAATATTTCAAGAAAATATCAAGCCGAGCAGGCCTTTCCGGTGATTGATGATTTGAATAATGCGGGGTTAAAAATAATTAGGAAAGATTTTCTGGGACAATATATAACTTCAA
>PFDL01000045.1:0-2191 GCA_002772575.1 Parcubacteria group bacterium CG10_big_fil_rev_8_21_14_0_10_35_15 | reverse complement strand
ATTATTAATCTTTTGTAGAAATTTTATGCAAGCAGTCATTTTAGCCGCTGGCGAATCTTCAAGATTTTGGCCTTTAAACCAAAAACACAAAAGTTTAACTAGAATTATGGGCAAACCATTGATTGCTTATCTGATTGAAGACTTAAGAAAGGCAGGAATAAAAGATATTATTATTGTTCAATCTCCTAAAAAAAATATTGAGAAGGAACTTAAAGACAGGTTTATTAAATATGTTGTTGAGAAAGAAGCGCTTGGAACAGGTGATTCTCTTCTTTCGGCTGAAAAATTGATTAAGAATGACCAATTTTTTCTTTTTAATGCCGATGATTCTGACGCAAAAGAAGCCATTATTCCGATTTTATCAAGATTTAAAAAGGGGAAAAGTAAATTAATTCTTCTTGCCAGTATAACAAAAACTCCTTGGCTATTCGGTATTCTTAAAACAAAAGGAAACAAGGTTTTGAAAATTATTGAAAAACCAAAACCGAATAAAGAGCCGTCTAATCTTAAGAATGATAATCTTTTTCTTTTACCCAAAGATTTTTTTAATTATTTAAAAAAAGTTCCTTCTCATCCTTTTTCCCTGATTAATGCTTTGAATCTATATGCCGAACAAAAGTTGATTGAAATTGTAATTAGCAAGAGAGAAAGTTTTTCTTTAAAATTTCCTTGGCATATTTTTCCTATTTTGGAAAGAAAATTTAAAGATTTAAATAATTTCAAAGATAAATCAATTATCCTTGGTAAAAATGTAATTATCACTGGAGATGTATTTATTGGTCAAGGAACGAAAATTGGCGCTAATACTGTTATTTATGGTCCTTGTTATATCGGCAAAAATTGTCAGATCGGAGATAATAATGTTTTTCGCGGACCAGTTAATCTTGAGGACAATGTTAAAACAGGGGCTTTTTTTGAAATAAAAAACAGTGTAGTTGGCTCTGGTACTCATTTTCACTCTGGTTATTTGGGAAATTCTTTGATTGGCGATAATTGTAGGATCGGGGCTGGTTTTAATTCCGCCAATAGGAGGATTGATAGGAAAAACATTTTTTCAATTGTAAAAAAAGAAAAAATAAATACTAACTTAACTTATTTTGGAACGATAATAGGTAATAATACTAGTTTCGGCGTTAGGGTAACAACTATGCCTGGAGTTTTTATTGGAAGTAATTGTCTGGTCGGACCCGGTTCTGTTGTTTTTGAAAACATTCCAGACAATATAGTTTTCTATCAAAAATTTAAGGGGATAGTAAAGAAGAGAAGATGAGAATTGTTGAATCAAAAAAAGAAAAAGAAGTTATTAAATTAGCATTGGCTATTTTGAAAAAAGGCGGTGTTGTCATCTATCCGACAGAGACTTGTTATGGAATTGGTGGCGATGCTACTAATCCAAAAGCTGTTAAAAAAGTTTTAGAATTTAAAGGGGGCCAGCGTGGTGGCCCAGGCAGTAAACCGATTTCTATAGCTGTTTCGGATAAAGAAATGGCTAAAAAATACGTTGTTATTAATAAGACGGCTGATAATCTTTATAGAGAGTTTTTACCGGGTCCATTGACAGTTGTTTCAAAAAGCAGGGGAATGGCAGTCGGGATTCTGGAGGCGGATAAAGGCACTTTGGGAATCAGGATTTCTAAATATCCGTTGCTTGTTAAAATAATTAAAGAATTCGGCAGGCCGATCACTTCAACTTCAGCTAATGCTTCGGGCAAGAAAACCCCTTATTGTCTCAAAGATGTTTTAAAATACACAAGCGAGAAACGGCTTAAATTAATCGATCTTTTTATAGATGGAGATTGCTTGCCTTTTCATTTGCCTTCAACCGTAGTTGACACTACTTTAAATGAGCCGACGACTCTACGTCGAGGGGAAATAGAGATTTTAGAGACTAAATCTAATTCTTTTATATCCGATTCTGAAGAAAAAACAAAAGAAATAGCTAAAAAAATCATTAAAAAGTATTCAAAATTATTATTCAGAAAGGCCTTAATTTTTGCCCTTCAGGGAGAGCTGGGATCCGGCAAAACCCAGTTTGCTAAGGGATTGGGATCTTTTTTAAAGATCAAGGAAAATATAATTTCTCCGACTTTTATTATTATTCGCGAATATCCTTTTAAATTAGAAAAAAAACAAGGAATATTTTTTCATTTAGACACCTGGCGTTTGGAAAAAGGCGAAGAGCTGTTGGATT
>PFDL01000051.1:2349-6671 GCA_002772575.1 Parcubacteria group bacterium CG10_big_fil_rev_8_21_14_0_10_35_15 | reverse complement strand
AGTTTGATATTTCTTTCAAGGCGATTTTGCAAAAGCTCGTAAAACACTACCTTGACCAGCTTCAGGTAAGGGGTAAGGAGTTATCAAGGCTGGTAAAACTGCACGAGCAAACCATTCTCAACGACATCTTGCCACAACTGCGAGAGAAGTTGGATGAACAGACGAAGATTGATTATCGGTTGCTGGATGAGGAGATTCCTTTTGAACCATATCTGAAGGTGGTTAAAGCCTCAGCCGTGCCACTTGATAAGGATGAAGTAAGTGAAGCAGAGTCCAGAGGCAACATTATCGAGGGCTACGACAGAAGTGTTTATCCAGCCTATGTTTTTGATTCAGCCCAGGAGAAGCTCCTGGCGGACTCCTTAGAGAAAGATAAGACCGTTACCAGTTGGGTGAGGCTTAGGAACGGGCAGTTGCCGATTAAGTATATTTACGGCAACTATAATCCAGATTTTATAGTTGAGCGAAAAGATGCTAATTATCTGGTGGAGGTTAAAGATAAAAGCAAGTTAGATAAAAAAGACCCAGAAGTTATTGAAAAGGCAAAACAAGCTGAGGAATGGTGCAAAATAGCTTCAGGGGCAACCAAGAAGAAGTGGATCTACAAACTTCTTCCTCATACCGCAGTAAGCAGAATTAACAGTTTTGACGCTATTATCAGTAGCGCCTATAAAATCGAAGCAGCTTAGAGACAATCAATACTATCTCTCTCTAAACTGACAATTCTGCCATTTAAGTGAGGGCAGTTTTATAAAATATGGCAAAAGATCAAACTACAACTAACAGTGATAGGCTAATTTTTGATGAAGTCAAAGAACGACTAAGAGATCAATTTGAATCTATTGACAGCATAGATACAAAAGCTGGCATAGTGTTGGGCTTCGATGGAGCAATTTTAGCAGCTTTACTTAACTCGGAGTGGTTTAGAGGATTACCTATTTATTTTTTAGTTCCGATATTGCTATTGATTTGTCTTGTGACAGGAATTGCCCTAAAAGCATTTCTGATAAAAGGTTACAGGAAAGACCCAGAACCATCACAACTGATAAAAGGTTATCAAGGGAAAATGGAGAAAGAGACGCTGGGACAGTTAATTAGGAATTTTGAGGAGAGTTTCAATGATAATTCTGAGCCCATTGAAGAAAAGAAAAAATATCTCAATTGGAGCTTTAAGCTATTAGCTTTAGCTGTTGTCGTCATGGCATTCGTAGCCTTTTTATCTTCAATTTCAGATAATCTTACCAGTTATACCTCATGGAAAATACACAGACAGGAGGTGATTAGGCATGGCAGATTCAGATAAAGCACAAACGCAACAAGCTAACAACCAAACGCAATCAAACCAACCAGTTAATCCTGCGCCCACGCCACCCACACCAGAACCAAGTAGTATTCCTCCAGGCGCAGATCAAAACCTATCCTCGACAATGAACAAAGGATTAAACCCGAATTCAAGTATTCCATCAAAACCTGATGTTTCGTTGAACTCGACTAAGACAATGAACGAGGAAGGATTAAAAACAACTAAATAACTTATGTTTGGAACATTGGAGCTTAAATCAAGACCGTTAAAGTTTGGTTTCTTGGTTGATCCAAAAAGAGCTGGTTCAATCAGAAAAGCCATAGAACTTAGTTCAACTTTCTGGGGAGGAGCTTACAATCCTTTAATTCCTGTATATAAACGAGCGCCAAAGAATTGGGAAAAACCATTCAAGCCTCCAAAAGCAGTAGATATTGTTCGTGGGTATATTAAAGCCTTCGACCCAGACATTCTTGTTCAATGCACAAAAACACTGCCGAACTATATAAACGATTTAGGTCTGGAGATAGTTCAATCTCATGAACTTTGGGAAACAGGCAATAACCCTGATAAGGAGGTATTTCCAAGATATGGAATTGGTATTTTTGAGGTGCTTAATCACATTTATTCAGAACATTTTAGGTATCAAGAAAAGTATCCTCCCAAAATTGTCTTGACTACAATCCCAAGAGCCAATTCTTTATTCTGGATAAGTGTTTTTGGTGTATTACCAAAATACATAGCTACGATAATCAATGCTGGTTATAAAAAGGCGCTGGAAATAAAGAATTTAAAAATAGACATCTCAAAATTGGATACCGCCCTTAAAGGAAATGTTTTCTTTCCCAGAAGGATTACACAGTATGATCTTAATTTTTATAAACGGTCAGGATTTAGGGATGACGAGTGCGTATTCTTTATGGACTTTACTAACAATCTCGACCTGATCGATTACTGGAATCTAAGGGCTTTGGGTAGACATGTTATTCCGATGCCAATCCAGTTTAAGGATGAGCAATCGCTACGAAAGATTGTGACGAATTTTGTTAGAGCTTCCAGAAGACCTCTTAGACATAACCCTAAGATTTATAACAATGCAAGTTTTATATGCAGCAGAAACTCGACAATGGAAGATATGCAGGTATACGCAACAAGTCTAAATATCAAAGTTGATCCAAAAGACCCCGTCCAAGAAGCCTTTTATTCACTGCAACACTGGTATCCGAGAATTTGGAACGACTGGGCAAGAAATAAAGACGGTGCTGAAGCTGATGATATTTACCATGAAGAAAAAGATATTGACTTAAGCGAGATAGAAGACAAAGTTCATATAAGATTTATTCACCCTGAATTTACAGAACCTTACTTTGGTGGTGATGGTGCGAAAATTGCAAACGAGATTACTTTCAGGCTTTACGGTGCGGATAAACTGTTTGCGCAAGTATTTCCAAAAAGCTCAGGAGAGCATTTTAATCGCTTGATTGGGGGGCTTATCGCTCATCACCAAGAATGGAGAGTCGGCAGAAATGGACTGGTTAAATTGATGCAACACTACGAACGAACAGAGAGTTGGACTATCCCAGCTGCTCAAGATGTATTTGCTGCTTGGATGAAAGATTTAGGTTATGAAACGAAGATCTCCACCCCTGGCTTACTGGCAAGGCAGATTTTTTCCCAGCTCGAAGGGTCGATAAGAACACTTGCCAATGAAGACCTGCTTCAACTGTTGGAGAGAATGAACAGTGGCAACGACGAAGGGAAAGAACTTCCTGTTGGAGAACTGAAAACTCGATTGCAGAACATAGGTAGTAAGAATCTATACGACTACTTGCTTTCTAAAGGGGTATTTCGGATTGGTGTAAAAATTCAATGTTCTAACTGCCAACGACATTCGTGGTATTCCTTAGATAACATAAAAGACTCTCTAACCTGTCCAAAATGCCTTAACAATTTTCCAGCCGTAGGTCATGTAGATAAAGGTAACTGGTGTTATAAAACCACAGGAGCTTTCAGTCTCCCACAATATGCTGACGGTGCTTATTGCGTTCTTCTCGCACTAAACTTTTTTGACGACCATATGCACTCACTAAAAGTTACTCCTGCCCTAAGTTTTGAGGCAAGAGATCAAAAGAAGATACAGCTTGAAGCTGATTTTGGAATCTTGTGGCAAGAGTCTCTCTTCGGAGAATCTATCGAGGGTGTTATTTTTGGAGAATGTAAAACTTTTGGATCGTTCAAACAAAAAGATTACAAGAAGATGAGGCTTATTGCAAAGCGATTTCCTGGATCTATTCTGGCGTTCTGCACCATGAAGGACAGTCTAACAAAACCAGAGATAAAGGAAATCACGAAGATAGCAAAAGCAGGTAGGAAGCGATGGAAAAATGAACGACCTCTTAACCCTGTGCTTATCTTAACTAAAAATGAGCTAACAAGTATGTTTGGTGCGCCGATCTGCTGGAATAAAAAACATGGTAAAAAATACGATAGGGTGTATGGATTACTTGAAATTGCCGACGCAACCCAACAAATATACCTCAATTTACCGTCCTGGCATGAAGATTGGCAAAAAGAGTATGAAGAGATTAGGAAGAAGATGCAGGAAAAGCAAAAACAGATAGACACAAAAAACCAAAGCAAGAGTAAGAAACCTTAATCTCCATTGCCCCTGTGTTGACTTGTATGGGGCTTTCGTGCCTGGGGTGGCATAAGTTTACCTTAATTTAGCTTCAGAAGCCTCGTTGGGGATTTGTCGCAGGAATCTGCAGTAGTTCTGGGAGGACTCCTTAACCTCCATACTTATGTGGGCTCGCCTGGAGAGTTTCCCATTTAAAGGTGTATTTCGAGCGTCAGAACTAATAAGTAATTTAACTCGACCAAGAGGCAAAGTCAACTCAATCGATTTTTATAGTTTGTCCAGATCGTTAATGTTATTGCGATAGATTATGATCTGCCCGCCGTTGGTGATGGTGATGTCGATCCTTTGGTAATTGGTCGACTTCTGTTTAATACACCATGTGCC
>PFDL01000051.1:2096-2339 GCA_002772575.1 Parcubacteria group bacterium CG10_big_fil_rev_8_21_14_0_10_35_15 | reverse complement strand
TGATATGCGCCTTCACGCTCTTTGTCAACATCCCCGCAGACCTCATGCTCTTTGGTTACCGAGACACTTTTGTCTTCCCAGTGCATGAAGAAGTTGCCTGGCTTCGTTCCTTCGAACTGGTAGGTCATCTTCGTGAGGTCGATACCCAGGATGTCTTTATGTTCGGTTAGAAATCTTTCGGCAACCTGTCTTAGCTCCTCTGGCTTGCTGTAAATTCCTGAGTAGTCATACTCTGGTATCGGG
>PFDL01000051.1:0-2052 GCA_002772575.1 Parcubacteria group bacterium CG10_big_fil_rev_8_21_14_0_10_35_15 | reverse complement strand
TAGTTTGTCTTGGGATCAACCTCGAAGCTGTGATTTTCCGCTTCGTAAAATTCGGTAGCTGGGCTGTTGTAATCCGTCCCACTATCGTCGGGCTTGCCGTTGAATTTACTGCAGAGGAACTCTGGATCAAATTCTTTACTTACCTCTGGGTAGATTCCATGCAGGAATTCTCTGATGTTGGCTACCGCCTTTGCTCTTTGCGCCTCTGGTCTGGCTGTTAAAAGGCAAAACTTTTGGCGAGTTTCTTTATACTCCTGCGAATCTTTATTAGGGTTATTGGTCATCGTAGCCAGCAACTCAGTCACTTCTTTGTCTTTGGCGCTGGATTTCAAGGTCTGAACAACTTTTGATTGGCTGATCAGACGGGGGGCTATGACTACAGCAAGAATGGCAACTACAGCAAGAATAAGGATGACAGGCAGAAAGCGGGATTTATTTTTATGTGTCATTTTCATTTTTCACCTCCCTTCGGGCATAAACTGATAATTTAGCCTTGAGTGTTGCATGTTAACTTCGCTTGGGGGAGCTTGTCAAATCCAAACAAAAAGCTCTCCACAGCGATGGCTTTCGCCACCTGCCACCCTTTCGGGTGACAGCCTCGTGAGCGCTCTATGGAGAGCTTATTGCTCACGAGGTCTTGTTTAGAGCCATGCCCCAAGAAGGGGTTTAGGCTTTATACTTATATTGTATCAATTTGAAGACTTTTTTACGACTTTTATGATACCTCTTGACTTATCGTATTAGATTTTGTAAAAATATAATTACTAAGGCAAACTGCCTTAAGTTGGAATTCGCAAAAGGATAGGATTCGGATAGCAACACCGCACGAAAGCAACTCGCAATAGGGACACGCGGCAGGATCTTCGACACGACAAGCATAAACCCTCTTTTTTCCTGCAAGAGGTTTCAGACATAATCGAACGCAATAACGGACTGCACGATAGCAACACGCAAAATTGGCAGTGTGCTTGAGTATGCAGTCTTTTTTTGTGGCTGCAGAAAGGCGTATTTATGTCTGGTCAAAAATCAAAGGATAATCAGTATTACACCAGTAGCTTCTACACGGCAGTCTTTTTAATGCTTCGAGGCTTGGAACTTATATCAATCCAGCCATCTTCAAATCCCAACAGGTCTGTATTTGTTCTAAAGAATTCCCCAGATAGACAAGAAATTCTTAAAGCCTTCAATTTTGCTGAGGAGAACTCTCCAGAGGTTTTAGTGGATTTCCGTAAGGCAGTGACAGTCATTAAAAGTTTAAAGGAGAGGCTGTATTCAGAAAAAATCTAATAAAAATCAATATGCGAACAACTAAAATTATGAACAGATTACACGGATACGATACACACTTTAGGGGAAGGTTTTTACTTCTTCGTAGCAAGCTACTGACGGATAGTGAATTTGTTTTGTGGGATTTAAGTTTTTCGGCATTGGCTGAGTGGGACAAGAAAAATCACGATCCTAAAGATTATGGTAGCTTTAATTTTCAATTAACTGAGATTGGATATTTGTTAGGATGGCATAAATCTAAGGTAAGTCATAAAGCTAAAAAATTGTTTACTTTAGGTTTATGGACAAAGCGGAACGGTCGGGTATTTGTTAAAGGGTTCGATATTAGAGATAACTTTGCAGGAATTACTAAAGATAAGAAGACTATCGACTTACAGGAGCAAGTTGCATTTCTACAACCAGAAGTTGCAAAAATACAACCCTCAGTTGCAATTTCACAACGACACATCTCTAAAGAAAATGGGTTAGTTTCTCCTCACGGAGTTGCAATTTTGCAACGACCCTATCCTAAAGCGCCTTTAGTTTCCTTTAAGAGTGAATTTAATGTTCTCCGTAGTGATGAGGAATATCAAAAGATGTGGGAAGAAAATCCCAACGGTTTGTGCATCGAAGATATGAAGTGGGTCGATCAAAATATAAAAGAAAACGCACAAATATGAACGAACAACCAGAAAAATTAACAACATCAAAAATGCCTGGAGAGACAGAAAGTCAATATACAGCATTTCTCCTGTTTTGTGAGGTTGGCAGTGTCTCTAAGTTGAT
>PFDL01000055.1 GCA_002772575.1 Parcubacteria group bacterium CG10_big_fil_rev_8_21_14_0_10_35_15 | reverse complement strand
CAACATTACAATTCTAAAAACAAGATTTTTGAAAAGAAAAGATTACCATATCAGGTTCTTGTGTTTCCATATTTTAAGGAAAGAGGAAATTATCTTTACGCTATTTTTAAAAGAAAGGACTTAAAATTTTGGCAGGGTATCTCTGGGGGCGGAGAAGGAAGTGAGATTCCCTTGCAGGCGGCGGAAAGAGAAACCTTCGAGGAAACAAAAATAGATTCTAAGTTTATACAATTAGATTCAAGGACTACTATACCCGTTGAGAATTTAGGGAATTATAGGTGGAAAGGAGTATTGGTAGTTCCAGAATATGCTTTTGGAGTTAAAGCAAAGTCAAGGAAATTAAAGATAAGTTATGAGCATTCTGAATATAAATGGCTTCCATATGAAAAAGCCAGTTGTTTATTGAAATATGATAGCAACAAAACGGCGCTTTGGGAGTTAAATTATAGATTAAAGGGAGAGGAAATAAATTAACCCTTAAATAGATAATAAACAAAAGCGCCCACGACATAAGTCAGTGCCGCTTTCTGATTTTTAGTTTATTGACGACTGTCGTCAATTATTCTAATAATAGGATTTTTGACAGTGTTTCGTTTTATCTAAAGATTTTATCAAGAAACTCTTTTTCTTTGATGATTTTCTTCGAAATAAATTCTTGTTTAATTAACCAAAGGTTTTTAGCCCCCTCTTTATTAGCCAACCTAGGTTTTTCTTTTAGTTTAAGAACATAATTCAAAAAAATGCTGTGACGCTTTTTGTTTTTGGCAACGTAATTATAAATATCAAGAAACCGTGGCTCCCGAACCAAATTGTAATCAAGTTCTTCTCTTAGTTCCCTTTTTAGGGTATCTGGAATCGTTTCGCCGAACTTCATTCTCCCCCGGGGAAGTCAAAAGCGCCACCCTTGTGCTGCCTAATCAAAATACGGTTTTCACACTTAATAATGATTTTTACCGCGACATTTGGCTGATAATTCATGTTAATCTAAAAAAGCTTTTTTTTGACTGTTCTTAACTTTCTCTAAAGATTATTTTACTTTTTTAGAAATTGAATTAATTTTTTATAATTGTAATTATTATTTTTCCAGAATAATACCATTTGATCTCTTGATATTTCAGATTCCGTCCGATTAAAGCCCTTGGGAATAAATATTTCGTTGATTGATGTCTGTCCGGATTTACCCGGCTTTGCTGATATTTTTCCTCCAATTGAAGAAAGAAAAAGGACTGGCTTTTTACCGGGTTCGCAATAAGCCAGACAATCTTTAAAAATAACGTTTCTATTCTTCTTGCCCGCCATTAATTTCAAGAGTTCTTTTGCCGTCAAATATTTGTTGATGTATTTAATAAATGGTCCCGGAAAACCATTTAACGCTTCTATATAGCAACCCGCATCCGATAAAAAAATGGACTTTTTTAATAAGTTTGACGCCCACTTGATAGAGAATGAGGCAATTTTCTTGAGGTCATCGCTTTGAATTTCAGGCGTATCTAATCTTTTCTGTATTAGTATTATATCTGAACCAATAAATGCTTTTTTGGCGATTTGAAATTTGTAATCATTTCCCGTTACAAAATAAATCTTTTTGAGCATAAAATATCCTTATTATCTATCATTTATTGACTATATTTTATAATCGGTTGAGGTCTACCCTCAACTGATTGGATTTTTTTAATTGGAGCTTAGCTCCTTTGATTTATTTAATTTTCGCTTTTCTTTTTGTTGTTGTCAATAATTGAGCGAGTCCATATATATCCCCAGCTCCCATAATAATGAGGACTTCTTTGTTTCGCAGATTTTTTTTAAGGTATGTTAAGGTTTCTTTAATCGTTGAAATATAGATTACTTTGGTATTTAGTATTTTTTGGATAGCTTCGGCAAGTTTTTTTGAGCTAACTTTTTTCTTGATTTGAGCGCTTTCCCGGCCAGAAACGCTGTAAATATCAGTTAAAATCAGTTTATCTATTTTTGATTCAATAAAAACTTTAACAAAGTCTTTAAATAGATAAAAAGTTCTTTGATATTGGTGGGGCTGAAAAACACAACAAATCTTTTTGTCTGGATATTTTTGCCGAACTGCTTTTAAGGTAACCATAATTTCGGTTGGATGATGAGCATAATCATTGATTAACTCAATGATTTGGTTCTTTATTCTGATCTTTTTTTGATCAAACCTGCGCCAGGCTCCTTGGTATTCAGATAAGGCCTTGAAAGAAATTTCATCTTTTATTTTCAAGGTTCTAGCCAAAGTTAAAGCGGCTAAGGCGTCTGAAATTATATGGTCTCCCGGAAGCTTTAAAATCTTTTTTAATATAATCCCCTCTTTTTGTTTTAAAGAATAGGCTTTTGCTTTGATTTTTGATTTAATTTTTAAAGAATTTTTATCGTCATTATTTAGAATCAAAGCGCCGTTTTCAGGCAGTTTTTTAATGAATTTTTCAAAAGTCTTGATAATATTACCCAAGTTTTTGAAATAATCCAGATGGTCTCTATCCAGGCAAGTCAGAACAATAATTTTTGGCGAATAGTTCAAAAATGAACTTTTATATTCATCAGCTTCAATAATAAGATATTTTGATTTTCCTTGTCTAAAATTGCTGTTATGAAACTCTTTGAGCTTGGTGCCGATGATTACTGTCGGGTCAAGACCAGCTTTGATTAATATCAAAGAAATCATAGCCGTGGTTGTACCCTTGCCATGAGTTCCGCATATGGCAATGGTAAAATATTCTTTGGTTAATTCTCCTAAGTTTTCGGGATAGCTTTGGCATTTGATTTTTAGCTTTCTTGCAGTTTTTAATTCAGGATTGTCATTAGTTATGGCCGGACTATAAATCACTAAATCTGGAGTTCGCTTAAGGTTCGACCTTGAGAAATTTTTAAGGTCGAACCTTGGACGATGCGGGCCGATGAAGATTTTTGCGCCCATCTTTTCTAACTGGTCAGTGATTTCAGAAGGCGTTAAATCAGATCCCAAGACTTGGTCTCCACGACTAAGATAATATTTTGCCAAAGCAGAAACGCCGATACCGCCTATGCCGATAAAATGGATTTTCATATAGTTTTAATTTAGAAGTGGACAACTTTCAAGGATTGTATATTCAGGCCCTTCTTTTTTTAATTCGCTTTCCATAACCTCAATTGAATAAATCATTGTTTTTAAGCTCATTTCTTTATTTATTTGAGGAATTTCATCTATTTCCATTTGACGCAACTGCCATTCTTTTATTCTAGCTAAAGTGATGTGAGGAGAAAACTGATGATTTTCTTCATTTAAATCCTTTTGGATTTTTTCATAAAGAGAGTTTTCGAGATTATTTTTAAGCATAGTTAATTCTTTTGAAGGAATGCCATTGGCCCAAACCATTCTTGGCGGCATTTTTTTTAATGGACCATAAGTGATTTGATTTAACTCTAATGCAAATGGCGTATACTTTTCGCCGACTTCTCTGACAATTTTACAGGTTTCTAAAACCTCATCATCGTTAAGATCTCCCAAAAATAAAAGGGTTAAATGAAGATTGTCTCTTCTAGTCCATTTGCAGGGTAAATCCGAATATTCACTCTTTGCCTGATATAGTTTTTCTTTAATACCCTTTGGAAAATTAATAGCTATAAAAACTCTGTGTGCCATCTTATTCTTTAATTATAAAATATATACGCATAGTTGGATTGTAGCAGAAATGAAGGTATAATTGAATAATCTAAATTATAGAACCATTATATGAATAATGAATTAGAAAAAAGGTCATTTGATGATTTTTCCAGAAAGGATGGAGAAAAAGATACCAAGATCTGGAAACCAGAAGTAGATTTTAGAAAAAATAAATTTACTCGTAAAGAAATTATCATCAATATCGGCCTTGCTCTTAGCGTTATTTTTGGAACAATTGTAATGATAGCCGCTTTAATTGGCGGTGTGGTTATAATTATTTCGGTGATAAAATCTTTTATCCGCATTTTGTTTTCATAATGCTTTTTCCCACTTTTTCTTTTTTTGTATTTTTTTCAATCGTTCTAATCCTTAATTGGTTTTTGAAAAGAAAGCCATTTCTTTGGAGGATTTTTTTGTTAGCAATTAGCTATCTCTTTTACGCTACTTGGGATATCCGTTTTTTGGCTTTAATTTTTCTTGTCTCTATTTTTAATTATTTAGGCACATTTTTTATTGATTGGACTATTAATAAGAGTTATAGAAAATTCTGGCTGACTTTAATTATCGGAGTCGATGTCTTGGTTTTGGTTTTTTTCAAGTATTTCAATTTTTTCCGTGAAAGCGCGGACATTCTTTTGAATAAAATAGGTTTTTCCAGCAATGCCTTGCTCTTGCACATTATTCTTCCAATAGGCCTTTCTTTTTATATCTTGCGGGCAATTTCTTATAGCGTTGATGTTTTCAATAAGAAAATTCCATTAGAAAATTTTTTAGATTTAGCGATTTATATTTCTTTTTTTCCCCAACTGCTATCTGGTCCGATCTTAAGAGCTAAAGATTTTTTTATACAACTTAAAGATGGCGGAGCCAAAACCATTGAAAATCTGGAAGAAAATTTTACTTTAATTTTAATCGGTTTATTCAAAAAAATTGTGATTGCCAGTTATCTTACGGTTAATATTGTTGATGATGTTTTTACTGTTCCCCAGAATCATTCTCAATTAGTTGTTCTGTTGGCTATTTACGCCTTTGCCATAGTTATTTATTGCGATTTTAGCGGTTATAGCGATATGGCGATTGGTATTGCTGGTTTAATGGGATTTAAGTCGCCAAATAATTTTGCCTCTCCTTATTTAGCTGTTGATTTTCAAGATTTTTGGCGGCGTTGGCATATTACTCTTTCAAATTGGTTAAGGGATTATATTTATATTCCGCTTGGCGGGAACAGGAAAGGCGAAGCTAGGACTTATTTAAACTTAATGGCAACTATGTTTATCAGTGGTCTTTGGCACGGAACAGGAATTCAATTTGTTGTTTGGAGTATTTTTCATGGTTTGGCGTTAATTATTAGTCGTTTTAAGGCTGAAATTATGAATCAAGGCGTGACTTTGGAGAAAATTCTTTCCTGGTTTATCACTTTGAACGCTGTTTGTTTTCTCTGGATTTTTTTTAGAGCTCAAAATCTACAAAATGCCTTTGATATTATCAAACAGCTTTTTAATTGGCAGAGCCTAAGAGAACCCATTAATGTTTATATAATTATTTTGATATTTTTGAGCTTCTTGCTATTTATTTTTGAACAAGAAATTAAAGAAATATTGATTTCTATTCAAAAACGCTTGTCGTTATTCTCCATGATCATATTTTTAACAATTATTGTTATTTTGATAATTAAATTGGGTCCAAATATTGTTCCGCCATTTATTTATTTTAAGTTTTGAGTTTTTATGAATTTATCAAATCAATCTAAATCTATTATTATCATTATTGTGGTTTTGTTGACTGTTTCTTTTTATCAATCTAAAAAGTTTGAAGTTTCTATTATTCAAATTGAAAATCCTATTCTTCGTTCTTTGTCTTCTTTTTATATTTCAAAAATTGAAAACATAAAATCCTTTTTAGGATTAAAATCGTTTTTTAATAAAGAAGAATATTTTTGGCAATATCTAAAAGAATTACCAAAAAGTTTAGTTTATCAATTTGAAACAATCAATCACGTGTCCCCCATTTCTTTTTTAACCATAAATACGCCTTATAATGTTTTGATTGTCGGCGATTCTTTTATTGCCGAATCTTTTGGTCCTATTTTAGAGAAAGAATTGCTTTCTTTTAAAGATACTTATGTTTTTCGTAAGGGTATTTATTCTACTGGATTTTCTCGGCCAGATTATTTCAATTGGGATGAAGAAATAAAAAAACTTATTTTAGAGAAAAGGCCTAATATCGCTTTCGTTATGTTTGGAGCCAATGATGGTCAGGATCAGACTAATCTTGATAAAAAAGTAATTCATTATGGTGAAAAGGAGTGGAATCTTGAATATGGTCGTAGGGTTGAGAGATTTTTAAAAATCTTGGAGGATAATCAGGTTTTTGTTTTTTGGATAGGCAACCCTATTGCTCGTGATAAATATTATGCCGATAAAATGGCTAATCTTAATTCTGT
>PFDL01000027.1:715-5214 GCA_002772575.1 Parcubacteria group bacterium CG10_big_fil_rev_8_21_14_0_10_35_15 | reverse complement strand
TTTTCAAAGAGATATTAAAAAGATTGAAAAAGATAATTTTTCATTTTTAAAAATTTTTGGATTAGCTATTTTAATCAGTACCCTTTCGGGAATAGCTATTTTAATGTTAAAAAGACTATTGGACAAATAAATAATTTTTAAATCATATATGTCAGGACATTCTCACGCAAAAACTGTCGCTCATCAAAAATCAATCAGCGACCAACAAAGGGGCCAGGTTTTTTCAAAAATGGCAAGATTAATTGCCATTGCTGTTAGAGACGGCGGTCCAAGTATTGAAACCAATTATAAGCTAAAAATAGCTATTGAAAGAGCTAGAAGCTTTAATATGCCAAATGATAATGTTGAAAGAGCTATTAAGTCAGCTAGCGGAGGATTAGAGGGCAAAAATTTAAGCGAATTCATTTTTGAAGCTTACGGGCCAGGAGGAACCGCTCTTCTTATTGAAGGTATCACTGATAATAAAAATCGCGTTCTTCTGGAAATAAAACAAATTCTTTCTCAAAGAAACGGCAAATTAGCCCAAGAGGGTTCTGTAAGATGGATGTTTGAAAGAAGAGGTGTAATTAGTATTCTCTTAGATGATCAACCCGAACAATGGAAAAACAAAGAAGCTCTAGAACTAAAAGCAATTGAAGCTGGCGCCCAGAATCTTGTCTGGAGACCAGATAATTTTTTAGAAATCCACACAACCGTAGATAACGTCCAGTCAGTAAAAGAAATTCTTGAAAAAGACAATATAGAAATAAAATCCTCCTCAGTTGACTGGGTAGCTAAAGACGAAATTCCGGTTGAAGAATCAGCTAGAAAAAATATGGAAAAGCTTTTAAGCGATCTTGATGAAAACAACGACGTTCAAGACGTTTATTCTAATCTAAAAGATTAATTTAATTCTAAATACATCAAATGACTATTCTTGGAATTGATCCGGGCACGGCAACCATAGGTTACGGAGTTCTTCGTGTTTCTACTATAAAAAAGAAAAAGGAAATAAAGCCAGTGGTAAAGTGCTTGGCTTATGGGCTTATTGAAACAACGCCGAAAAATTCTTTTCCAGACAGACTAAAAAAAATCAGCAAAGATTATAATGGCTTGATTAAAAAGCACAAACCAGACTTAATCGCTATTGAAAGCGTTTTCTTTTTTAGAAATCTAAAAACCTTTATTCCCGTAAGCAGGGCCACGGGCGTGCTTATCCTGGGAGCGGCAAAAAATAATATTCCTATAATAGAATTCACTCCGCCTCAAATAAAACTTAGAATAACTGGTTATGGCCGAGCTGAAAAAGAAGATCTTCAAAAGAAAGTTGAGAAAATTTTAAATTTAGATAAAATCCCAAAACCAGACGATATTGCTGATGCCTTGGGCGTAGCTCTTTGCGCCGCTTTTTATGCTTTCAATGAAAACAAAGAAAAAATATCAGACAAAAATCAAAAAAAGGGTTTTTTTTCTTCTCAGTGTTCAGGAGCAAAAGGATAAAAGTTATCAACTATTATTACTTTTCAAGGGGTTGACAATATTCTTTGAAAAATTAAAATTGTTACAGCGAAACAATACTTATTAATTAAAAGGTCGAATTAAATAGATTTTTGATTCAAAGCTCAAATTTATGTTATTAGAAAAAGAAATCTCTTCTTCGTTAATTAGTAAAAATACTTGGGAAGAAGGAATGGCAGAAGAAGAACCAGAAACTGAAGAAGAAATAGAAGAGGATTTAACCAAGGAAGATGAGGAAAAGGAAGAAGAAGAGATGGAAGAAGAATTTGAATAAAACTTCATTCATTTAAATCCACAAGAGAGCAAAACCCGCTAAAGCGGGTTTTGTCATGATGCTACCCATTATCCAAGTATTGAGTTATATTAAAAACATACTTATGATGATTTTAACACGCTTTAAGCTAATATATCGAAAATTTTTCAAAACAAATTGGGTAAAAACGCTTAGTTTTTGTTTTTTGATTGGTTTGGTTTTAGCGTCCCTATTACTAGTTAGTTATATAAGAGAATTACCGAGACCGGAAAAGTTCACAGAAAAAGAAACAGCCCAATCAACTAAGATTTATGCCAGAGACGGCGAAACTATACTTTACGAGATTTATGGAGAAGAGAAAAGGACAGTTGTTCCTTTAAGCCAGATTTCTGATTATTTGAAAAACGCAATTATCGCCAGCGAAGACACGGACTTTTACAATCACCACGGCATAAGCTTTAAGGGTATTGCCAGAGCAATTTTAACTGATATAAAATTATTCACTCCTTCGCAAGGAGCATCAACTATATCTCAACAACTAGTTCGTTCTTCATATCTTGGCTTAGAGAAAACAGGATCAAGAAAAACAAAAGAAATAATTCTGGCGCTAGAATTAGAAAGACGCTATTCCAAAGACGAAATTCTTGAATTTTATCTAAACCAAATCCCATTCGGTCAAAATACTTACGGCGCCCAGGCAGCCAGCAGAACTTATTTCCAAAAAGACGCTAAAGATATTTCTTTAGCAGAAGCAGCTTTATTAACCTCTTTAATAAAAGCGCCGAGCCATCTTTCTCCATACGGACCGAATAAAAACGAATTGATGGCGAAAAAGAATTATGTTCTAAGTAGAATGAAAGAGTTAAACTTTATTAGCGCCCAGGAAGAGATAATAGCCAAAGAAGAAATTATAGAATTTGCAAGAATAAATCAATTGATTAGGGCGCCTCATTTCGCTATATGGATAAAAGGAATTCTAGAAGAAAAATATGGAGAAGATTTTTTAAGAGAAAAAGGAGCTAAGGTGTATACGTCTCTGGATTGGGATCTTCAAGAATACGCTGAGAAAGTAGTCAAAGAAAGAGTTGAAATAAACCAAAACTATCTTTCGTCTAATGCGGCCGTGGTTGCGATTGACCCAAAAACAGGAGAAATTTTGTCTATGGTCGGCTCCAAAGACTTTTTTGCCGATCCTTACCCAAATGGCTGCCAGCCAGGAAAAGACTGTCTTTTTGAACCGCAATTTAACGTTGCTTTGTCTGGTCGTCAACCAGGATCATCTTTTAAACCAATTGTTTATGCCACTGCTTTTGAAAAAGGATTTGACGATAAAACAATTGTAAATGATGAAAAAACCAATTTTGGGATCTGGGGAGGAAAAGAATATATTCCTCAAAACTACGATGGTTATTTTAGAGGACCAGTAACACTAAGACAAGCGCTGGCTCAATCTTTAAATATTCCATCAATCAAAGTTTTAATGAATCTGGCTGGATTAAAAGATAGTATCCAATTAGCCGAAAACCTCGGCATAAGTACCCTTAATGCCCCATTTGGACCATCTATTGTTCTTGGCGGTTATGAAACCAAATTATTAGAAATGGTTTCAGCTTACTCTGTTTTTGCTAATAACGGCGCCTGGTTAAAACCAATATCAATTTTAAGAATTGAAGATAATCAAAGCAATATAATTGAAGAAAACAAAAACACGCCTAAAAGGGTTTTAAGCGCAAAAACAGCGACACTAATTAACGACATTCTTTCTGATAATAAATCCAGAGCTCCAGTTTTTGGATTAAGATCGGCTTTGTTTTTTGAAAATTATTCTGTCTCTGCTAAAACCGGAACAACTCAAGGATATAAAGACGGTTGGACAATTGGCTATACTCCATCAATTGTAATTGGGGTTTGGACAGGAAATAACGATAACACGCCAATGGGAAAAGAACCTGGCATTGTTTTCGCGGGTCCTATTTTCCATCAAATAATGGAATTCTTTCTAAGTTCTCAACGGCATTAATAGATAAAGATAGCTAGAATCTCCTTCTGATTTTAGAACAGCGGGACCATCGTCTTTGTTTATAGTTAGAGTAAAGTCTTTATTTTTCAGTTGGTTTAAACCATCTATTAAAAATCTCCAATTAAAAGAAACTTCCATACTTCCATTCCCTTCTATTTTGGCCGATAAAGAGCCTATTGATTGACCGATATCAGAATTTTGACCCTCAATCTCAACTTCCTGATCGCCTTGTTTAATTTTCATTTTAACTTCGTTTATCTTATTGCTGAACAGACTAACTGTTTTTAAATACTGTAAAAATATATTTTTCTGCAAAGATATCTTAAACTCAAATTTTTGGGGGATTATTTCTTGATAATTAGGATACTCTCCCTCAATTAATCGCGAGAAAAACTGTATTTTCGGATGTGGAGTTTCGGACATAAGCATTTCTAAAAGAATCTGATTAGAAGAAAGACATATTTTTATGTTTTTTTCTATTCCTGTAAAAAGATTAATGATTTCTTTGCACGCTTTTTGTGGAAGTATAAAAGAAACCTCTTTTTCTACTTTTTCAGATAATGTAATTGTTTTTTCTGCCAAACGAAAGCTATCGGTTGCCACCATTTTAAGTTGATTATTGGAAAAATTAAAATAAACTCCGGAAATTTCTGGTTGAACCGAAGAAGTAGCTGTCATATCTGCTACTTGAGCCAATCCTTGAGCTAAAAGAGAGGCTTGAATATTAAA
>PFDL01000027.1:0-618 GCA_002772575.1 Parcubacteria group bacterium CG10_big_fil_rev_8_21_14_0_10_35_15 | reverse complement strand
CAGAAAGACCCTCTACCAGCCCCTGAAAAACTCTAAGAGGACAAGCTATTTCTCCTTCTTTTTCTGTGTTAGATAATATCCACCACTTTATTCCCATCTCTAAATCCGTGGCTTTTAAACAAGTAAAATTCTTCTCGCAAGAAATTAATACGGAATTTAAAATAGGTAGGGATAAATTCTTTTGAGCGATTCTAGAGATAGCATTTAATCCTTCTTTTAAATTTTCTCTTAAAATAGTTATTTTCATATAATTTATAAATTAATTGTTGTTATTAAGTAGCGTCTTTTATAAATCTTTTCTCTTAATTTGCTTTTAAGAAACTGTTACTGTTTATTGGAAAAGAATCGGTTAAGCTGTGAAAAAGTTGTGGTTGATATTTTTGTATTTACTAATATGGTTTAATATTTTATCTGGAATTCCACAAGAAAATAACGGTTTTTGCGGAAGATATTAAGATTCGTAAAGCTTTTTTTTTATTAGATTAATCTCTTCAGTGAAATCTTCATTAGATTCAATCTCTTGTTGAATTTTTTTAAAAGCATGAATAGCGGTTGTATGATCCTTGCCCTTGAATATTCTACCAATAGCTGGAAAGGAATAGTTTAATTCTTTTCTTA
>PFDL01000006.1:1359-4482 GCA_002772575.1 Parcubacteria group bacterium CG10_big_fil_rev_8_21_14_0_10_35_15 | reverse complement strand
AATTCTGGCGATTGTATCTTCGTTTCTGAACAGAGAAGAAGAATAAATTTTATCTATTTTAAATTGAAAAATCTTTTCGGCAATTTCTTTAGCTTTATAGATTTCGTTTCTGGCTAATGGTCCGTCTGTCCAACCTGCAAACCGATTTTCTTCATTCCATTTGGATTTAATATGTCTTAATAAAAATAATTTGGCCATAATAAGTTTAATTTATAGGTAATTCAATAAAGAAATTTGATCCTTTACCGATTCCATCTGATTCTGCCCAGATTTTGCCGTTATGCATTTCAACAAATTTTTTAGCGATATAAAGGCCTAAGCCAGCTCCTTCTGTCCAATGTTTGGTGGCGACTTTACCCCTTGAAAAACTTTCAAAAAGATCTTGAATATCTTTTTTATCCATACCTAGTCCAGTATCCTTGATTTCAATAACAATTTTCTTTTCTTCTTTTTCTAAACTTACTTCAATAACAATGCCTCCGTTTTCAGTATAGCGAATGGCATTATCAATTATATTTAATACTGCCTGGCTGATTTTTTGCTCGTCAATATCCAATTGAGGAATAAGTTCTCTCGGTTTTTTCATTTTTAAATAAAGATTTTTATTTTGAGCTTGAATTTTTAGCATTTCTATGACATTAGTAATCATGACATCTAAAGAAGTTTTCTTTTTTTGAATTTCTATTTTGCCGGATTCTAACCTAGAAAGATCAAGAAGATCATTGACTAACTTTATTAGTCTTTCGTTTGCCTGATAAACTTTTGTTAAAGATTCTTTTGTTTTTTCTTGCAAAGAACCGTAACTTCCCTCAAGAATCATAGAGATATAGCCCTTAATCGCGGTTAATGGCGTTCTTAATTGATGTGATGCAATTGAAACAAATTCAGACTTGGCATGATCCAAAACCTTCAATTCTTCATAAGCCGATTCAAGCTTTTTTCTATAGCCAACTTCATTAACCACGCTTTTGATTAGGAAATATCCGAAAAGTAAGAATAATATAAAAGAAGACAAGCTTACTATTTTTAAAACAGAAGAAGATAAAATGACTTCTGCTAAGAGGATTATTCCTAAAATTCCTACAAAAAACTCTGTTGCTAAAACTTTTATATCAAAAAGATGATGTTTTAGAATGGCATAAGTAGTGATTCCGCTGAAGATTATTGTTGCTAGCGGTCCGAAATAAGCGGTTTGCTGAATCCCTAAAAGTGGCAGAAGAATATTGCTTAAAAAGCCGAGAACGAGAGAAGTGGAAATTCCTCCTATAAAATAAATTAGTTGATATTTTTCCAGTTTATCTGTAATTAATTTGAGTTTTTTTGAAATTAAATATATTCCTATCGCAGCGAATATTATATAATGAAAGATGTAAAGAATATAAAGTGGTCCATAAACAGTCTCTCTTTGCGCTAAGCCCGTGACGATTTCCATTTTATCTACCAATGATGTAAAAAGGGTTAAAAGAAAAAAAAGCACAAGCCATAACGATATCGTTGAAAAAAGTTTTTTTGATATTTTAATACTTTCATTCGGGAAAATAAGAGAAAACTTTAAAAGATAAAAAAGCATTATTAAGACAATTGCAAAATTAAATCTTCCTATCCATAGAATAATGGCAGGTGATTCGATGATATAAAAAAATAATAGGGAGATTTGCCATCCAATTACCGATAAAACAAGGAGAAAAAAAGTCGAATTAATTTTTTCCTTGACGTTTCTTAGGAAAACAAAAAATCCGAGTAGAAAGTTGATAGTAATTGAAACTATATAAAAAACTAAGGTTAATTCAGACATTGATTAACCTTTAAAATATTTTTGCTTCAAAATAATCCATTTTTTTAAATTTATACTTGATAAATTTTTATCATAAGCATTTTTAGCAAGATGGAAATAAGGTACTGCTATTAAGGCGCAACCTATTTCACCAGCCACTATTTCTTTAACAATAACATCAATAAGAATAGTTTTATAATTTACGTGTTGATTTTTTCCGACTTCAATAATACTAGTAATGGTGCTAAATGCGATTTTTTGTTCAGTATTTTTAATTCGACTATCAGTACCCGTGATTTGACCAGTGTCTTCCATTAAAAGACATGCGTTTTTATTACGATCTTCTGGAATACCGATACCAATAGTTGCGTAAAGAGAGGTTGGTCCTTGGGCAAAGTTATATTTAGCGGCGCAAGGAACGTGGGAACCCGGTAGTAATGGGAAATGTCTTTCAACGTTGGTGCCGAATAGAGCGATTGTTGCCTGGCGCAGATTTTCAGCGTTTTTTATAATATAGTTTGGAAATTTCTTTTTAATAATCTTTGGTAATAAATAGGATGGCAATTCTATAGAGTTTTCTTTGGCGACGTCATAGCCCCAAATTAGACCTTCTGGTCCGATAAATGATGAAACTATGCTCATATTAATTTGGCCAATATAAGCGCCACCGGCTTCAGCTCGATCATAAGCAATAATTGAATCAAGTCCTTGTGATCCAGAGTGGCTGAAAGTAAGCTTAAAGGAATCAATTGCCACAATCAAACCGGTAATATAGCCGTTTTTATAGGGATAGCCAATACAATAATCATTGTATTGGTTAGTTGCTGAACGGAGGATCTTTGGTATAGAAAAAAATGGTCGCATGTTTTAACTTAATTTATAAAATCCTCCTTGGTGATTCTTTGTTTATATTAAAACAATTATAGCAAAAACGCAAAAGCCCCGATACCTTTTAGGTCCGGGGCTTTGTTTTATTTAGTTTTTTTATGACCAATGATCTTTTCGGCCATAACCATTAGAACGGTAATTTTCCTGGTCTTTAGGTTTTGGCATATTTTCAGGAGAGGCCTGAAATCTCGGTTAAGGATAAAAACAATGTCTTTATCCCCTGCTTTTGTCCAAAAGACCGGTTCAAATCCCATATACAGGCCGAGTTTGTATATAGGTGAATCTTGTGTGGTCCAGAACAGACAGGAAAAAATCTGGTTTTCCAGCCAAGCCCATTCCAGCCATGGCTGAAGCAATCCGCGAACGGGATTGATTCCGTTGCGGAATTCGGCGAGAATGGCGAACTCGTCAGCGTAAACGAGT
This sequence comes from Parcubacteria group bacterium CG10_big_fil_rev_8_21_14_0_10_35_15, assembly GCA_002772575.1. GTDB lineage: Bacteria > Patescibacteriota > Minisyncoccia > Minisyncoccales > GWA2-46-15 > GWA2-46-15. Next base: position 1,397 of record PFDL01000006.1, on the reverse strand, counting down.
CTGTCAATGTGTCTGGCAAATAGCGAATTTACCAGATC
>PFDL01000006.1:0-1284 GCA_002772575.1 Parcubacteria group bacterium CG10_big_fil_rev_8_21_14_0_10_35_15 | reverse complement strand
CCAAGCGAACCCAGCTACCGGCATTTCTTCGTCTCCTCTTATCGTTACCAGAAAAGATGTTTTTTTATTACAGATCTCCTTTCTGATTTTTGCCTGGACTGCTTTTCTGGACCAATTTTCTTTCCAGTACAAAGCTTCTTTAAAGACCGTTTGGTAGGCCATTATTAAAGCTTCAAGGGTTACTCCGGTAGGCGGTTGATGAGTTATTATAAACCTTTTTGGAACCTTGATCGGCGCCATTTCCGGTTTGTAGATTTTCATCAATAAGGTCGCCATTTTTAGGACGAGTCGTATCAGTTTATATTTCATTTCAATCTCCTTTTTGAATTGACAAGATACAATTTTATCTTTTTATAACACAAACACAAAGAAAAGAAAAGACCCGGCGTTTTCACAACGACGGGTCTTGCTCTTTACGGCTGCCACGGAAAGTTGAGGTGGTGTAGCTGGTACATCACCCATGCGGCATAGCCGATGATGGCAACGGTTACTGCCGTGAGCATTCCGCCAAGGGTGTATCCGGCAATGCGATATGCTTTTTTCATACTGACTCCTTTTTTGAAATTCGGATTTAATAGTACTATATTTATTAACATAAAATTTTTCTTAAATGTCAATAGATTGACAAAACAGAAATATCGTGTTAATATAACAATATTCAAGTTCGTTTTCAACTCCGCTCAAAAAAGCGGGGAAAAATCAAAAAGGAGAAAGCGATGAAAAAGTTTTTAAGTTCGGTTTGGAGAGGTCTGAAGTGGGTTGTAAAGTTTGTGCGTCGCCACCCTATAATTTTTCTGGGAATAATCGTAGCCGTTCAATTTCTGTGTATTCTCTCGCTTGGGGGAAAATTGGACGAGAAAACCACTGAAGCCGTATATGTTGCACAGAACCAGCAGTCTGCGCAACAAACAGTGGCGGAGGCAGTTGCTACGCTGCCCCCTAACCCAGGCGTTCCCATCGGCCGTTACGACATTGTTTTGACGGCTGGCGGGGAAAATCCCAAGGGAGAACTTTCCTGGCGCACCCCCTACACCTGCGGAGGCGGGTGTGGATCGTTCAAGGGGACCATTGAACTTCAAGGAATTCGCGTAATCTCGGATCAAGAGTTCGTTCTTGATCTCGACATTGTGATTTCGGAAGTCAATGGAGACCCTTGGCTATTTGAAGGGAATCTTGGGGATATCATCCTCGAGATAAATGGGCAAGAGTTTAAGCCCGTGGCCTCGAGTTTCCCTACCCAGGTGACTGAACCCGTTGTTCTTAACGGGTTTCTCACTTTTCTCG
>PFDL01000020.1 GCA_002772575.1 Parcubacteria group bacterium CG10_big_fil_rev_8_21_14_0_10_35_15 | reverse complement strand
TTAATTAATATAACTCCGATTATAGTTAGAAAACTTGCTATTGTCTTCAATAAAAGATTTTCTTTTTCTTTTAATAAAACAGCGGCTAACAGAACCGTTAAAATAATCTTGGACTGGGAAATCGGGAAGACTTGAGAAATCAAACCACCATTTTCTATCGCTAAATAAAAAGCAATAGCAGAAACAGACCAGACTAATACCAAAAAGAACATATGTTTAAATGGCTTTGGTTTTAAAAATGTTTTTAATCTTTTAATCGATTTTGGATAAAACAATAGCAATAATATCCCCGGCAATAGAAAAGCTATGGCCGTATAAGAAACAGCATCAGAATACCTTAATAAATACGTATCGTTAACTACGGCTAATCCTCCCAAAACAGCCGATAGTAGGGCATAGAGCGCGCCTTTATTAATGGAAAAGTTTTTTAATTCAGCCACCAAAATAAGGGAAATTATAATCAACAAAGCCCCTAATAGTCTTAAAAAAGTTAATGGTTCATTAAGAAAAATCGCTGAAGCTACAATAGCAACGACACTGCCAAAACTAAAGATGATAGTAGCTTCGGAAGCTCCGATTAACTTCAGTGCTTTAAAAGAAAACAAAGAAACCAAAGCATATAATATCGCTTCCAACGCAAAATTAAGAGAATACACTGTAATTGGTGGCAAAATAAAGCCCTTGGTAAAAGCAAAAATAAAACAAACAAAAGCCCCAAAAAGTTGAATGGCAATAGTATTAATCAAGGGATCACTATTTTCTTCTTTCATTAAAATTTTTTGTAGAATTCCAATAAAAGAGCCGGTGACAACTGAAATAAGCGTGTAAAATATCCAAGTCATATGTAATGGTAAAATTATAGCACAAAAAGATGCGCTATTAAAAACAAGGGTTAATTTTTCTTCTTGTGAATCTTTTCCTCAAGATTTGTCCAATCATGATATCGATGCTCAATACTTTCTTTTGATTTTAATGATATTTCGTGTTTTTTCTGCAATTCAAGAGGAATTTCTTTCTTGTTCTTTTTTAGATAATCATAAATTGCTTCTTCTAAGGCATCGGCGGCTAAAACAGAACAATGAATTTTAATAAGGGGTAAACCGCCCAAGCTTTTTACAATTTCTGCGCGGTTAATCTTCAAGGCCTTGTCCAGAGTCTGGCCTTTGGCCAGCTCGGTAATAGCCGAGCTCGTCGCCAAAGCGGCCACGCAGCCAAAAGTTTCAAATTTAATATCTTTAATTATCTCTTTGCCCGATTTGTTTTTACCGACTTTAATATAGAGCCACATCACGTCTCCGCATGTTAAATTTCCCACTTTGCCGATGCCATCGGCATTTTTAATCTTTCCCATATTTTTGGGATTAAGAAAATGCTTCATTACTTTAGAAGAGTAGAGAAGAGGCATTATTTTTTAAACGGAGAAATTCTCCTTAAATTATTAATAACTTTTGGTAAAACTTTTAAAACATAATTGATATCCTTTTCAGTTGTCCATCGGCCCAGGGTAAGCCGCAAAGAGCCATGGGCCTGTTCAATCCTTAAACCAATGGCTAAGAGCGCGTGGCTGGGCTCTAATTTGTCTGACGAGCAGGCAGATCCGGTGGAAGCCGCTATTCCTAAAGCATCAAGAGAAAGAATAATTGATTCGCCTTCCACAAAGTCAAAAGAAAAATTGGCATTATTGGCAAGCCTTAATTTTGGATGGCCGTTGAGCCGTGAACGAGAGATTCTAGAAAGAACGCCTTTAATTAGTTTATCCCGCAGAGAGGTAAGGCGCTTGTTTTCTGTTGCCATTCGTTTTACGTATATTGTTGCCGCTTTAGCAAAGCCGACTATGGCCGGAACATTAACAGTAGAAGCTCTTCGGTTAAACTCCTGACTACCACCATGCAAAATCGGCTCAATTCCTATTCCGGAACGGATATATAAGCAAGCAGCTCCCTTAGGGCCATAGATTTTATGCGAAGAGGCAGTTAAAAGATCGATTCCCATTTTATTGACATCAATCAATAATTTTCCAAAGGTTTGACTGGCATCGGTATGAAATAACACTCCTTTATCACGGCAAATCTGGCCGATTTTGGCAATCGGCTCAATGGTGCCGAATTCATTATTGGCATGCATGATTGAAACCAAAATTGTTTCTTTGGTGATGGCCTTGGCAACATCCGCAGGACTAACCTGCCCGAATTTATCGACCTTCAAACGGGTAATTGTAAAACCAGCGTGCTTTTCCAAAAAAGCAGCGCTTTGCATAATGCAGGGATGCTCAATCGCGGAAATAATGATGTGCTGGCCACGATCTTTATTGGCAAAAGCAACTCCTTTGATCGCTAAGTTATTGCTTTCGCTGGCCGAACCGGTAAAAACGATTTCCGAAGTCTTAGCGCCAATAATGTTGGCAATCTGTTTACGGCTTTGCTCTAAAGCGCTTTTTGCTTCCTGGCCCAAAGCGTGCAAAGACATGGAATTGCCGAACCGAATGGAAAAATAGGGAAGCATTGCTTTTAAAACTTGTGGATCGACCGGGGTGGTGGCGGCGTAATCTAAATAGACTGTTTTTTTAGTTTTTGGCATGTTTTTTAAAAATTAAATCGGCTAAAGTAGTGGACCCGAAAGACGATTCAAAAGACTGTTCCATCTCCTGCCAAAATGTTTTGGCCGAACATTCACTTGCCATCGGGCAAAACCCCTGGCACCGCGTTAGGGCTTGGTCTTTTTCCAGAATCATTACGATTTCCTTTGCTTTAATTTTTTTTGCAGATTTGGAAAGAGAATAACCACCATTAGCTCCTTTACGGGAAATAAGAAAACCGGCTGATTTTAATTCCTGAAAAATTTTTTCAAGATATTTTTCCGGAATCCGCTCTTTAGAGCTGATGGTTTTTACCGAGCAGGACTTATTTTCCTTTGCCAGGCGGGTAATTGCCCTAAGGCCATAATATGTTTTGTTTGATAATTTCATCTAATAAATAAGTAATCGGACTAATTTAGTCTGAATTAAATAACTTACCAGAGACGAGCAATAATGTCAAGTAATAACTGACGGCTAGATTTTTTTTCTTTTTTTTGCTAGGATAAATGAAATTGAAAATGGTACGAAAGCGCAACAAGCCGGGGTAGCTCAGTGGTAGAGCAACATATTGGTAATATGTAGGTCGCCGGTTCAATCCCGGCTCCCGGCTCCGAAAGAATAAAAATTAATGAATAAAACATGCCAGTCAAAAAACCAAGTATTAAAATTCAGTGTTCGGTCTGTAAAAGAATAAATTACTTTACGAAAAAGTCAAAAGCAATGGTGGAAAAGAAACTAGAAATGAAAAAGCATTGTCGTTGGTGTCAGAAACATACTATTCACAAAGAGAGTAAAAAATAAACACCAACGATCCTGAGCCGGGTCGAAGGGCAAATGGTGTAAAAAACACACTCTTCACAAAGAAGCGAAACGTTAAATCTTATCTATAAACCGCCGAAAGGCGGTCTTTGGTAAATCGCCATTTAAACGATTTTCTGTTAGAGTAAAATATATGTTAATTGACGATGTCCAAATAACGGTTAAGGCAGGTAAAGGCGGAGACGGAGCAATGGCTTTTAATAAGATTAAAATGGCTTTGGGGCCAACCGGAGCCAGCGGTGGCAAAGGCGGTGATGTCTATCTGGAGGGCGTTTCAAATCTTAGCGCCCTGACTCAATTCCGCTATAAAAAGGTTTTAACAGCGGAAAATGGAATGAATGGAAAAACCCAATTTAATGACGGTCATAATGGCGATGATCTTGTTTTAAAAATACCAATTGGCACTGTTGTCCATAACCTAACCACTAATCAAGAACTGGAAGTTATTACTATTGGCCAAAAATTACTTATCGCTAAAGGCGGTATAGGCGGCAAAGGTAATTTTAAATTTAGATCTTCAACCAATACTAGTCCGACCCAATTTGAAAATGGTTTATCTGGTGAAGAATATGAGTTAAGACTTGAATTAAAATTAATTGCTGATGTCGGCTTTATCGGCTTACCCAATGTCGGCAAATCAAGTTTATTAAATGAACTAACTAATGCTAAAAGCAAAATAGCTAATTATCCGTTTACAACCCTTGATCCGAATTTAGGAACATATTACGAATTGATTTTAGCTGATATTCCTGGCCTAATTGAGGGAGCTTCAATCGGCAAGGGACTTGGAATTAAATTCTTGCGTCATGTTGAACGAACAAAAACTCTTTTCCATTTTATTTCCGCAGAATCGCTGGATCCTGCCAAAGACTATCAAATTATCAAAAACGAGCTGGCTGCTTACAACAAAGAGCTTTTGGAAAAACCAGAATATATCTTTTTGAGCAAAGCTGATTTATTTGATAAAAAAGAAATCACTAAAAAACTTGGTCAATTAAAAAAAATAGGCAAAAAGGCAATTCCTATTTCTGTAATTGACGATGAGAGCATAAAGCTTATTGAAAAAATATTACGAGACATCATCAAACAGAAATATTGAAAAACTGTCTTTTTGTGTCATAATAATATTAGTTTTTTGGGTCTGTAGTTCAATGGTAGAATGGTGGTCTCCAAAACCACTGATCTTGGTTCGAATCCAGGCAGACCCGCCAATTCTGACTTGACTAAAACGTTAGGCTTTGTGCTAGGCTTAGCCTAGCACAAGCTTAATTACTGAAATTAATTGAATAATACTAAGTTTGTGTCAAATTCGCGAAAATCGTGCCAAATTCAAGATTTAAGAACAAATTTGTTCGGGAGAAAAAGGTGACAGGCACCTTAAATAAGATCGTCAAAACAATGTTTTTTTGATAG
>PFDL01000042.1 GCA_002772575.1 Parcubacteria group bacterium CG10_big_fil_rev_8_21_14_0_10_35_15 | reverse complement strand
GGATCGGTTCCTGGGTATCCTTTAAATCAATTTAACTTGGACGAATATCAAGATCATTTGAGAATTGCTGTGACCATCGGTCAACAATGGTGGGGTTGGGGATTCGGCTCTAGCGGCGAAACAGCTAATGACGTTTATGTTTTAGATAAAAATCTTAAAATTATAGGTTCAATTCAAGGCCTTGGTTTAACAGAAAAGATTTATTCAACAAGATTTATTGAAGACAAGGGATATTTAGTTACTTTCAGACAAACAGATCCTTTTTATGTTTTGGATTTATCTAATCCAAACAATCTGCAAATGAAAGGACAATTAAAGATTCCCGGATATTCCTCTTATTTGCAGCCGATTACTAAGGATAAAATTTTAGGCATTGGTCAAGAAGGCGGGCAAGTGAAAGTTTCTTTATTTGACGTAACTTCTGCGTCAGACCCAAAAGAGATAGCAAAATATATTTTAAATGAAAATTGGTCAGATGTTTTATCAACTCATCATGCTTTTTTGCTTGATACAAAGCATGAAATATTCTTTTTGCCCGGTAATCAAGGGGGATATATTTTTTCTTACAAGGGAGATAATATTGAGTTGAAAAAGGCTATTAGCGGTATTTCAGCTCGTCGGGCAATCTATCTAAACGATTATCTTTATATTATTGGCGATAATCAAATAGTTGTCTTAAATGAATTTGATTGGACACGGGTAAATGAATTAAGTCTTTAAATCTATTATTATTTCAATGGAAAGACCGTTCTTTAGTATTGTTACCTGCACAAAAAACAGCGAAAAGTTTCTAAAAGAATGTTTGGATTCAGTTTCAAAACAGACTTGTCGGAATTTTGAACATATTTTTGTTGATGCTTTTTCCAACGACAAAACAATAGAAATCATACAAGATTATATACGTGAGAATCCGGATATTGTTGCCAAAATAATTCAAGCAGAGCCGAATGGCATTTCAAATGCTATGAATATCGGTATTAAAAATTCTCAAGGACAAGTTTTACACTTTCTTCAAAGCGATGACTATTACTATTCGTTTGATTCTTTAGATAGAGTTATTAAGATATTCAAGGATAATTTAAAAGCCAGCGCGGTTATGGGAAACTATGTTGCAAGGATCAGAAATAAGGTAATTATATTGAATAAAAATAGTCTTTTAGGAATAATTAATCGCTTTATTGATAAGATTTCTCATCCCAATGCTTTTGTAAAAAGAATAATATTTAATAAATACGGTATGTTTGATGAATCAATAAAAATTATTATGGATAGAGAGCATTTTTTGAGGTGGAACAAAAAAGAGAAAATCGTTAGCGTAGACCAGAGCTTTACGGTTTTTAGGTGTCATCAAGGAAGTATTTCTTCATCAATGAGATTACCTAATAAGCTGATTTTTTTAAAAGATCATTTAAAGTTAGTTTATATAAAGATAATAAAAAGCATATATGGCCGATAACAAAAATCAGGCATTTCTTTCAATTATTATTCCAACTTTAAATGAAGCTGATTTTTTAGGGTATCTTTTATTTTCTTTATCTCGTCAGACTTATAAGAATTTTGAGATTATTGTTTCTGATGGCGATTCTAATGATCAAACCATAGAAATAGCTGAAAAATTTAGAACAATGTTGCCGTCATTGAAAACAATTGTTTCTAAAAAACAAAGTCCGTCTAAACAACGCAACCAAGGCGTAAAAATCGCTCTTTATGAAAAACTTTTATTTTTAGATGCCGATGTTATTTTGCCACCTAATTTTCTTGAAGAAAATATTAAAGAAATGGCTAAGAAAAAACTTAAATTAGCCCAGCCATTTTATTTGCCTATTGGCGGGAAAATCAGCGATCAGTATATCAGTATTATAAGTAGATTTGGAATTAAGGCCTTAAGGGATATTTTTCCGGTTGGGCTTGGTTGGGCGCTTTTTTCCACCAAAACTATTCATAATAAGCTTAATGGTTTTGATGAAAATATGCAAAATATATGCGAAGACGGCGATTATATTTTTAGAGCAGTTGGGGAAGGCGAAAAATTTAATCTTCTTAATAGTTGTCCTGGTTTTGTTTCAATGAGAAGATATGAGGCAAAAGGAAGGATTAAAGAGGTTATGTTTTCTTTGCGCGCGGTTTTGCTTATTTCTTTATTGGGCAAGCATGAGGCGCAGAGGTTTATTAAGAGATCTTACGGCAACTTGCCAATGGTAAATGTTGAAAAATTTTTAAATCAAGAGATATCAAAATTAGTTAAAGATTTTACGATTAGTTTAAAAAAACATAAAAAATAAGTGATATGCTCAATATATCAGTTATTATTGTAAAAATTAAAAGTTTGCCAAAGAAATATATTTTAATCGGGATTATAGCGATTACATTGATTGTTATTGGAATATTTACGATTTTAAAATCAAAACAAAATCTTGGCTATGATTTTGTTGAGGCAAGAAAAGGAACCTTGTCGCAAGAGGTTAATGTTTCTGGAAAACTAAAGCCAAGTCAAAATCTTGATTTAGGATTTGAAATTGGCGGTGTCTTGATTCTTTTTGAAGTAGCCTTGCCTAACCTAATTTTCAAAAAAAGACTTAACTAATTGTGTAGAGCTCAGCTCTACACAATATAAAATGAGAAAAATTCAGTTTAGTAAGAACCATTTTTATCACATTTATAACCGAGGCGTGGAAAAGCGCGATATTTTTGGTGATGATAATGATCGTTGGAGATTTCTTCAAGCTTTATATCTTTTTAACGATATTGAGCCTTCGAATAATATTCTTTGGCAAGTTGGAAGAGATTATGGCAGAACAACTTTTAAAACAATTAAAGCTTCTTTGGAAAAACGAGAACGCAAGCCATTGGTACGATTAATGGCAGACTGCTTGATGCCGAATCATTATCATTTACTTATTGAAGAGATTCGAGACGGTGGTATTTCCAAATTTATGCATAAATTTGGCACTGGTTATACTAATTATTTTAATGAGAAAAACAAAAGAGTTGGATCTTTATTCCAAGGAGAGTTTAAAGCTGTAATGATTGATGATTACGATCAATTAGAATATTTACTCGTTTATATTAATGTTATTAATCCTGGGCAATTAATAGAGCCATTGTTAAAAAGAGATGGTGCTAGAAATATAAATAAAATAAAGAAATTTGCAGAAACTTATTTGTGGAGTACTCATCAAGAATATCTTAGCAAGAGGAATTCAGTTATTATCGATAAAGGTATTCTAGGAGAGATCTTTTCGAGTTCTAAAAAATATCGTGATTTTATATCAGTAATTTTAGAAGGAAAAAAAATTATCAAATCCAAGGGCAACAATTTATTTCTTGAGTAGAGCTGTTGAGTAGAGCTGAGCTTTACACAAATTTAAGAAAGCGGTTACTAAAAGTCCGATAGAAGCATTAAGGTGCGAATAATTTATATGATATTTAATCAATTTTATATCGAAGATGCAGTTGCGGATTCAAGAGGTTTGGTTTTAATTGGTAGTGTTATTTATGGATCTATTCAGATTGGTATGAAATGCGCAAATTTTTTGGATAGAGAAGTGAGAATTAATGGAATTGAAGTTTCCAATATTTCTACTCAATCTGCCACTGTTGGTCAAAAAGTGACTGATTTGTCTTTATCTGGAACCGAAGGGTTAGAAGCAAGTCTTATTTCGGGCAATACTTTGAAATTTATTAATTAATCATTCCTTTTTTTATATTAAAATATTTTATGATTGTTAAGAAAATTATAATTGTTTCATTGGTTTTATTGATTGCTAGTTTTTTGGCCGGTCAAGTTTTGGCTAATCAAGTTTTGACTAATTCGGTTAAGCTTTATTTTTTCTACGGTTCTACTTGTCCGCACTGCCATGAAGCTCGGGCTTTTTTGGACAAACTGGAAGGAAAATACCAGAACCTAGAAATTATTTCTTATGAAGTTTTTGCTAACCGAATAAATGCTAATATTTTTGAGAAATTTTTGATAGCCGCTGGTCAAGAAAAAACCATTTTAGTTCCAACTATTTTTATTGGTGAAAAAACAATTATCGGTTATGCCAATGAAGAAATTACTGGCATAGAGATTGAAAAAGCTGTAAAATTCTGTTCTGAAAATATATGTCTTGATCTTTCAGATAGAATAAATAAAGAAGAAGAGCCGAAGGTTCTGAAGTTGCCATTGATTGGCGAGTTTGATCCCAAAAAGATTTCTTTACCCGTCTTAGCCGTTATTCTCGGCTTAATGGATGGCTTTAATCCTTGCGCCATGTGGGTTTTATTACTTTTGATTTCTTTATTGCTTAGCGTCAATTCAAGAAAGAGAATGTGGTTGGTAGGAGGCACTTTTATTGCCGCTTCCGGCATCTTGTATTTTCTTTTTATGACGGCTTGGCTGAATTTATTTCTTTTTCTTGGCTATTTGAGCTTTATCAGGATTTTAATCGGATTAACGGCTGTTGGCGTTGGTGTTTGGCGGTTTAAGGATTTTTTTACTTGGAAACCCGGAATTTGTAAAATTGGAGATGAGGTTTCTCATAGCAAGATCGAAGATAAGATAAAAAAGATCTTAATGCCAGCTGCTTTGCCAGTAACTTTTCTGGGTATAGTTGCCTTGGCCTTTTCCGTCAACTTGGTTGAATTTTTTTGTTCAGCCGGTTTCCCGGCTATTTTTACCCAGGTTTTAGCAATTCAAAATATCGGCTTGTTCCAAAAATATATTTATATTCTTGTTTATGATTTATTTTATATGTTTGACGATCTAGTTATTTTTTCATTGGCAGTTATTACGTTCAGAAAGATTGGTTTTACTGATAAATATAGTCGTTGGAGCGCCTTAATTGGTGGAATTTTATTGCTTTTATTGGGTATGGCTTTGATGTTCAAGCCGGAATTATTGATGTTTGCCTCTTGACGAATAATTTTGCTTAAATTAAGGTATATTAATATAAGCTTAATAATAAAGAAAAAGGTCGGTATGGTTTTCAAAAATTATTAATTTCGATTATTAATTAAAAATATTTTAATAATATGGCAGATACAGCTTATTGTGT
>PFDL01000019.1:5351-5789 GCA_002772575.1 Parcubacteria group bacterium CG10_big_fil_rev_8_21_14_0_10_35_15 | reverse complement strand
TGAAGATCCGATGACAGCTGTGGCCAGAGGCGCTGGTATGGTTTTAGAAAATCTTGATGAATTGGCAGAAGTTTTGATTGAGACCGAAGGCTTAGAACCATTATCTTAAAAATAATTGTATTAAAAACAAAAAGACCCTGCATTGTTTGCCAGGGTCTTTTCGAGGAGAAAAAAGAGCTAAAAATTGCACGGTATGGAGGCGATAAATTGCCTCCATACCAGATGGTTGGGCGCGGTAAAGAGCCACGCCACTAATATTATGATATGTTATTAGTTTTAAATTGTCAATAAATACTTATCCACTATTTCTATCAGTTTTGTTTGGACAAGATTTTTATCAACCAAGGGATTAGTTTTACTGACTACTTTTCCTAAAAGGAAACTAATAACCATTGTTTTGCCTTTTTTGTAATCTTCAATTGCTTTTGGGTTTTCTTT
>PFDL01000019.1:0-5300 GCA_002772575.1 Parcubacteria group bacterium CG10_big_fil_rev_8_21_14_0_10_35_15 | reverse complement strand
ATTAATTCAAGATCTTTATCGTTAATTTCAAACATTTGCTTAGACTTAACAATAGTTTCTATCAATTTCTTGGGATTGATTGTTTCAATGTTGATTTTTTTATTTATAATCCAATTGGCAATTTGGATCGCAGATAAGTTTTTGGAGATTTTAACTGCTTCTTCAAAATATTGAGCTAGCTCTTTATTCTCAATCAGTATTTGAGCGTTGATATTTGAAATACCATATTCTTTTAGAAAGCGTTTTATTTTTTCATCAGGTAGTTCTGGGATTTGTTTTTTTATTTCGTCAATTTCTTTTTTATTAAAACTCATTAGTGGAATATCTGGTTCCGGGAAATAGCGATAATCGTTAGCTTCTTCTTTGTTTCTTTGTAAAATCGTTATTGACTTTGCCTCATCCCAGCCCATTGTTTGTTGGCTTGGAGTTCCTCCTTTTTCCAGTATTTGCCGCTGTCTTGATACTTCGTATGCAATGGCTTTTCTGACAAACCTGAAAGAGTTGATGTTCTTTACTTCAACTTTGTAAGAAGGCAATTCGTCTTGGACATGCGATGTCCTTTGGACATCGCATGTCCTAACTGAGATATTGGGTTCTAGTCTCATTGAGCCTTTTTCCATGTCAGCAGCAGAAATGCCGAGATATCTGACAATCAATTGCAGTTTTTTCAAAAATTCGTCAACTTGAGAAACATTCTCAAAATCAGGTTCGGTTACAACTTCAAGCAACGGCACTCCGGAACGATTAAAATCTATTAAGGTTGCTTCTTGATTATGGATTAATTTAGCCGTATCTTCTTCCAAATGAACCCTTCTGATTCTTATTTCTTTGTTATCTTTTAAAATCATTTTACCTTGAGAGCATAATGGCTGATCATATTGGCTTATTTGATAACCCTTAGGAAGATCTGGATAAAAATAGTTTTTTCTGTCAAATTTTGATTCTTCTGGAATATTACAGCCTAAAGCTAGTCCGAGCATAATGGTCCAATCAATTGCTTTTTTATTAGGCACTGGCAAAGCGCCGGGCAAGGCAAGGCAAACAGGACAACAATGAGTATTTGGTTCTACGTTAAAATGAAAGGCATCACAACCACAAAACATCTTGCTTTTAGTCGCCAATTCAATGTGGATTTCTAAACCAATAATGGGTTGATATTTGTCACTCATAATATTTTACGGTGTAAATCTATAAATTGTTCTTGGAAAGGGAATAGATTCTCTGACGTGTTCTAGTTTACAGATCCAAGCCACGATTCTTTCTAAACCGAGTCCAAAGCCGGAATGAGGACAACTGCCATATTTTCTTAAATCTAAATACCATTCATAATCTTTAATATTTAATTTTTCTTCATTCATTCTATTTAAAAGAATTTGATAATCGTCTTCTCTTTGCCCGCCTCCGGTAACTTCACCATAACCCTCTGGCGCTAAAAGATCCGAAGATAATGTTAAATTACTATCCTTACTATCTCTTTTGAAATAAAACGCTTTGAAAGTAGAGGGAAATTTCGTTATGAAAAGAGGTTGTTTAAAATGAGTCATTAAAATAGTTTCATCATCGTTTCCCAAATCTTCGCCATATTTTATATCAGAACCGAGTTCTTGAAGCTTAGTAATAGTTTCTTGATAACTTAATCTTTCAAAAGGAAGTTTGATTTGTTCTAAGGGAATAGTGTCTCTCTCAATTATTTTTAATTCTTCTTTACAATTTTTAAGAACTTCTTGAATAATATAATAAATCATCTTTTCTTCAAGTTCTAAAAGTTCGTTGAATTCCATAAATGCCGCTTCAGCGTCCATCATCCAGAATTCAGTTAAATGTCTTTTAGTTTTTGATTTTTCTGCTCTAAAAGTAGGACCGAAATCATAGCATTTGCCGAAAGAGGCAATACCGGCTTCAAGATAAAGCTGGCCAGATTGAGACAAGAATGTTTTATTTCCGAAATAATCAACCGGAAAAAGAGTAGTGGTGCCTTCGCAGGCGGCTGGGGTGATAATCGGCGCGTCCAGTTTAATATAATCTTCTTTTTGTAAAAATTCATTAATGGCATTAATTATTTGATTTCTGATTCTTAGAATAGCCCATTGTCTTTGGCTTCTTAACCATAAGTGTCTCAATGAAAGCAAGAAATTAATGCCATGTTCTTTTTTACTAATAGGAAACTCTGAAGACAGGGAAATGATCTTTAAATCTTTTATTTGCATTTCAAAGCCATAAGGAGATCTTGGTTCTTCTTTAATTTGTCCCATAGCAATAATGGTGGATTCTTCAATTAATTTTTCAGCTTCATTAAACGATTCTGAAGAAACTTCATTTTTAGCAATAACTGCTTGAATACAGCCGGAACCATCTCTGATCTGTAAGAAAATAATTGAACCACTTGATCTTTTATTAAAGACCCAGCCCTTTAATTCTACGTCTTGGCCAATATGATTTTTGGCGTCTTTGATCAAAAATGACATTTTATTTTAAATTAGGTTTGCTTTTATGCCAGTCGGTTATCTTCTGGAAAGCATGGCCGGCTTTAAATAAAATTGGTTCAGACAGCCGGGGCCCGATTAATTGCAGGCCAATCGGCAGATTGTCTGAAGTAAAGCCGCAGGGAATGGCCAGTCCCGGAATCCCGGCCGGATTAATGGTAACTGTGAAAATATCAGCTAGCCACATTTGCAAAGGATCCTGGGCTTTTTCGCCGATATCAAAAGCCGGAAAAGGAGAGACAGGGGCAATTAAGATGTCTACTTTTTCAAAGACTTTATCAAAATCTTGCTTGATTAAATTCCTGACCTGCTGAGCTTTTTTATAAAAAGCATCGTAATAACCGGCTGATAAAGCGTAAGTTCCCAGCATGATTCTTCGTTTTACTTCCGGGCCAAAACCCTTGGCCCTGGATTCAAAGTAGAGAGACTTGAGATCTTTAGCGTCTTTTTGTGAATAACCAAATCTAATGCCGTCGTATCTGGCCAGATTAGCGCTGACTTCGCTGATGCCGGATAAATAGTAGGCCGGAATGGCATATTTTGTATAGGGGAGAGAAACTGGTTCTATTTTTGCCCCTAATTTTTCAAATTCTTTTATAGCTTCCTTAATTAAGGCCTCTACTTCTTTATTTATGCCTTTAGTGAAATATTCTTTAGGAATGCCGATCCGTAAGTTCTTTATGCTTTGATCAATAGTTTTAAGATAATCCGGAACAGGTTCATTTAAGGTAGTGGCGTCGTTTTCATCTCTGCCGCCGATTTCTTTTAAAAGAATGGCGGCATCTTCTACGGTTTTAGTGATAACGCCAATCGTGTCTAAAGAAGAACCATAAGCAATAACGCCAAACCTGGAAACCCTGCCGTACGTGACTTTAATGCCCGTCACGCCGCAAAAACAGGCCGGTTGCCTGATTGAGCCGCCCGTGTCTTCAGCTAAAGAGAAAATGCCCATGCCCGAAGCAACGGCGGCAGCCGATCCTCCGGATGAACCGCCGGGAACCTTGTTTTTATTCCAGGGATTTTTGGTGATCTTAAAATCAGAATTTTCCGTAGAAGAGCCGAAACCAAAGGGATCATGATTAGTTTTGCCAATTAAAATAGCTCCGGCTTCTTTTAATTTTTTAATTGAAGTGGCGTCATACGGTGCAATGTAGTTTTCCAAGATTTTTGAAGAAGCAGTAGTTTTTACGCCTTTAACAGAAAAAACATCTTTAGCAGAATAGGGGATGCCGGTTAGGGAACCAGCAGCTTTGCCCCGGGCAATCAATTTGTCTGCTTCATCAGCTTCTTTAAGAGCAGATTCTTTACAAACAGTTAAAAAAGCTGAGATGTCTTGATCAAATTTCTCAATTCTTTCAAAGTTGGCCAAAACTAATTCGCGGGTTGAGAATTTTTTCTCTTTTAAGCTCTGGAGAGCTTGCTTGATTGTTAAATCTGATAAATCCATTATTGGATAAATTATATTAGTTTAATACATTAGCCAAGACAGACGAAGGCTGTCATTTAAAAACCGCTTTTACCTTGAAATAACCTTTTTTATTCTAAAAAACCTTTTTTGTCCTAAAATAACCTTTATATTGGTCCGGCGCATTCATTAAAGCCTGTTCTTGCGTAAAAGAAGGCTTGACAATATCTTGCCTGAATACATTTTTCAAGCCCGTGGTCTGGCTCAAAGCTTTAGTTTTAGCGGTATTTACCTCTTCAAGCTTGCTGACAAAATCTAAGATCGCAGACAATTGTTCTCTGAATTTTTCAATTTCTTTTTCAGTCAGACCGATATGAGCAAGCTCGGCCACGTGTTCTACTTGTTTCCTGATTAAATCCTTTGCCATTTTTTATATAATTGATATTAATCTAGATTAACATTTTTTGGTTTGATTTCAAAGAGTTTTTCTGTTAAGATAATAACATAGGAATTATGGAATTACTTGCCCCTATTTTAAATTCATCAATACTTCAGTTTATTATTGCTTTGAGTCAGAATCTAGGTCCGTTTATCTTTTTCCTTTTTTTGGGAGTAATTATCTTTTGCATCTTCAAGAGCGATTTCTTTAAAATGGCTACTTGGATAGACGTTCTAGAATTTATAAGAGTCAGGGGGCACGATACTGGCAAACTGGAGAAAAGATGGCAGCATACTGTTAGAAGATTGGAAAGTCCAAATATGGCAGATTGGAAATTAGCCGTGATTGAGGCAGAGAACTTAACCGAGGAAGTTCTCGCCAGAATGGGATTTAATGGAGAAAGTTTTGGTGAAAGATTAAAAAGGATGAGGGCAGATCAACTTCCGAGTCTTGATAATTTGACTAATGCCCATCAAATCCGCAATAATATTGTTCACGACCCAGATTATCGGATTGATATCGGCGAAGCGAGTAAAACAATTGCGATTTACGAAAAATCTTTGCAGGAATTAGATGCGTTATAGTTAACATCGCGGGGTGGATCCCGCTTATAGCGGGACGCTAGAAGCGGGACTCATAACCTTAATTGTGTGAAATACATTGTTTATATTTTATATAGTAGATTGACTGATAGATATTATATTGGACAAACAAATGATATTCAGCGAAGATTAAGTGAACATAATGATCCAACAAAAAATAGTTTTACAAAACATTATCAACCATGGAGATTATTATTTAAAGAAGAGTTTTTAAATAGAACAGAGGCGGTTAGAGTTGAAAGATATTTAAAATCATTGAAAAATAAGGATAGATTAAAGCAATACATCGCGGGGTGGAGGAGTAGTACCTCACGAGGCTCATAACCTTGGGACGCCGGTGCAATTCCGGCCCCCGCAACAAATTGTCAGTT
>PFDL01000044.1 GCA_002772575.1 Parcubacteria group bacterium CG10_big_fil_rev_8_21_14_0_10_35_15 | reverse complement strand
TTAAATCTTTCAATTTCTTCTTTCTTATAATTTAAAAAATCCGCTCTGGATCTTTGCCAGCCAGCCAAATATTCATCTCTTTGTTTTTGGCAATCTTCAAGCAGTTTTTTGAAATCTTCTTTAATTTCCTTATTTGGTTCTGAAGTCATTTGAGAATATGTTGATTATTGAATTAATAATATCTATGTTTTTGTTATAAGCCATTCTTTTCGGTCCAAAAATTGCCATTACTCCCCTTTCTTTATCTGGCAATGATAAGTTGCCGGCAATAGTGGAAAAATCTTGTGATTTTTGACTTGGGTTTTCTTTGCCAATAAAAATTTTTATTTCTCCGGAAAAGTCCATTTCCGGAATAATATCTTTTTCCCATGAATCAATCATTTTAGCAAAGCATTCGAAAACATGATTATCTTCAAATTCTGGTTCTCTGATTATTTGACTCCAACCTTCTTTAAAAAACAGGTTTTCTTCGGGTAAATAGCTTAAAACAAGAGAAGAGGTTAATTCAGATATTATTTTTGTCAGTTCTTGAGCCGCTTTAGGGCGATCTTCTTTTGCGCCCGTAAATCGTTGGATTTTTTCTGTTGACTGTTGGTAACCACTCCCCTGTTTTTTGTTTTGTAAAAGATTGTTTACGAAAAAACGATACGCTTTATCAGTTGGAATTCTACCCGCAGAAACAAATGGTTGTGATAGATAACCGGCTTTTTCTAGTTTTTCCATTTCAATTCTAAGCATTGCCGGTTTGACGCCAAAATTATGTTTTTTGGCAAGCGCGCCAGAAGAGACTGGCTCAGCTGTTTTAACATATCCTTCAATCAATTTTTCTAAAATGCCTTTTTGCCTTTTGGTAATTTCCATATTAAATATTGTAGCAAAACCAAATTAGCAGTCAAGGTCGGAGAGTGATGACATAATAAATTTTAACAATCATCCCGCCTTAAATTTTTTATTACAAAAAGGACATATAACCTCTCCGCAGTTCGGTTCACCTAAGACAATAATTTCTAAATTCTCGATTCGATTATCGTCTTTAGCCTTGTTTTTATGATGAACAATTTCATTACCTCTTAAATATCTTCCCATAAATTTTTCTATTATCAATCTGTGTTCTAGAATATACCCTCTTTTATTACAGAAGGGATGGTTTGGATTATAGGACAAAATATATCCAGAGGCATGATCTTTGTATCTTCCTCCTCCCCAATATGGATTTTGTGGTCCTTTGTGATTACCTTTATACGCTCTGATTTTTCTGATTCTAAATTTTTGCAACCATCTAGAAATAGTGGTTAAATTAACCTCACTTTCCTTGGCAATCTCTGTAATAGATAATTTATCTTTATAGTATTTTATTTGAAGCCAGTTTTTATCTTGGTGTTTTTTCATACAATTAATTAAACTTATTTAAGTATAACAAATTAGAATCAAAAACCAAGAGTGCTAATGAGAATTAGCAGCCTGTCTTGTACACGCGCCATCATGAGGTGAGATCGTAGATTTCATTGATGAAAAGCGTTGTACGGGGTCAAGAGTTGAGATTGCTAATTCGGAGATTCGATATATCATTTATAGTAAACTTTACTGAATCTTAAGTCAATGTATTCAAGATTATGCCTTTTTTCTTGCGGTAGTTGTTTTTCTAAAGTTAACTCAAGCTCAATTAATTGCCAATTAAGATCCCCTTCTAGATAGAAATATATTTCCCAATTTTCAGTTGTTTTGACGTTAAGTCTAGCCTCGCTCTCAAAAATAGTGAATTCGTTGGTTTCAATATTTATTTTGTCAGAAATTGTTTTTTTAATTGTTAAGATTTGAGACAGAATTTTTTCATTAATTACTTCGCTTTTTAAGGAAACCTCTCCTTCGTGTTGTTTTGAAATTATAACAAGATCTTCTTTTGGTTCTTTATTAGTTTCTTCAAAAGCAATTCCTTTTTTATCTATTGCGAAATAAGTGTCGGTTTTTGACCATAAAGCAATTTTTTTTCTTTCAACCATTTCAATTGATAAAGAGCTTGGTAAAAGTTTTTTTATTTTTAGATTGTCTATAATTGGATAGTTCTTTAAGATATCATTTTCAATTGATTTTGTATCAATTAAGAAAATGCTTTTAGTGTTTAAAAATAGCAACTTTGTTTCTGTTCTGAGGTAAACCGATTGTTCGATTTCGTTAATTGAAATTTTTTCATTCCCAGACACTAAGACTGTTTTAATTTGAAAAATTGGAGAAAAAATAATTAGCCAAAGAGAAAAACCTAAAAATAATATTATTGATATTATTATCCAAAAGAATTTATTCTTAAAAATAGATTTTTTCTTTTTTATGCGATATCTTTTTTTCGAAACCCTCATTTTAAAGTCTGCGTTTTAATTTTCTGATTATTTCAAAAATATATGTTAACCAATATTTTTTTGAAATTATTAAATCTTGAGTCTTAACATATTTTTTAGCTTCTCCTCCGAAGCCCATTTTAAACAAGGTCGGTCCGGCCCAAGGATGATTAGGTTGTTCTTTTGGATCAACAAATCCCCAGAAATCGTAAAGAAAGCATCCTCGTTTTTTTGCTTCTTTGATTGCCTCCCAAAGAAGAAGATAAGGAATGGATAACTTAGCGAATTTGGGTACTGATATCGCATGATGGTAAAACCCAATTCCTGAATGAAAAACAACGAAGGATCCAGCCGCTACTTCGTTGTCGTGATAGCCGAAAAACAAGCAGACCTCATTGTCTTGGCTGAAAGTTTTGAATTCCTTTTCAAGATAATCAAGGGAAAAAGGTATAAAATTTTGTCTTTTGGAAACTTGATCATGGAATTGGCTGAATAGTTTGACATCTTTGAAATCAGTGCTTTTTGCAACAGTAATCTTCTCGTTTCTTTGTGTTTGCTTGATGAGATAGCGGGTAGTTTTACGCATTTTGTCAAAAAGCTTTTGTTCTGAAGATTCAATGTTTAGTCTCCAGCTTGCTTCAGGATGCATTTGTAGCGCTGCTTGTCTAAAGCTCAGATTTTTGAAAATAGCAATATTTTCTTGATTTCTTTCCATAATTGGATTGATTCTGATAAAAGTGACTTTTTCCTGTTTGGCTATTTCTTTTAATTTTTGAGTCAAAATTTTAATAACAGTAAAATTATTAAAAGTATCCTTGATAACTGGGCCGTGTGGAATTAATAAGAAAATCCCTCTTTTGGCAATTTTCTTTTCAACAAGAGCAACCGTTATTAGTTCTTCATTGTCAAAAATTCCAAGTCTCCATATTTTTTCATTCATTGATTTGCTAAATTCTCCCCAATTCCAAGATTGTAAGAAAGTTTTATCTTTGCATTTTAATAGAAAGTTTTCCCAGATTTCTTTATTTTGAATCTCTTTAATTTCCATTTTTGTTCAGAAAATCAATAATTCTTTTAGCTTTTTCCTTTGAAATATTTATATGAGTTGGCAAGTTAATGATATTTTTAGCTATTATTTCTGCGTTTGGGCAAGAGCTGGCTTGATAACCTAATTTCTCTTGGTTTGTGTCAGGAGGAACAATTACAGTTTTTCTCCAGCCATCATCAAGGAAAAATTTTTGTTTTCTAGCTTTCTTTAAAATTTTATCAGTATCTTTATTTTTTGACAAAAGAGAATATCTCATATAAATTCTGCCAAGCGTATTTGGTGGTAATAAAAAGTTATAATTTTTGATATTTTCTTGGTAAAAATTGGCTATTTCTTTTTGATTTTTTAAAATCTTTTCTAGTTTATTAAACTGATTTAAAGCTAAAAGAGCTAATTTATCCGGTAGTTTTTTGGCAAAACTATCAGGTATCATGCCTTGTTTTTCCTCATTTTTTACCGCTTTTGATAGAAAACCTATTTTTTGAAAGAAGATTAGAAACCACTTACCTATTCCAAAAAATTCATAAAGAGGGATAATCAGAAAATTGTTCAGAATCGGATGAAGTAATTGTTGAAATGTCCAAAAACACGATGGCTGAATAAGCTTGTTTTGATATTCTTTTATTTTTTTTGCCATTTCTTCATTATTAGTTATTGCCATACCGCCGAAAACCGAGGAAATGACTTTATCCCTGCCGAAGCTAAATAAAGCAGCTTTGCCGAATATCCCTAATTTCTTACCGTTGTATTCTGCGCCCAAAGAATGGGCGCAATCTTCAATTAGTATCAAGTTATATTTTTGACAAATTTCCATAATTTTATTCATATCAGCCGGCATCCCGAAAGTGTGTTGGACTAGAATTATTTTACTTTGATCAGAAATCTTTTTCTCTAAATCAAAAGTATCTATATTCAAAGTATCTTTATTAATATCAACAAAAACTGGTTTTAGTTTTGCTTTAATAATAGGATTAACAACGGCATTACAAGTAAAAGCCTGAAGTAAAACTTCGCCTTTTTTTATGTTTAGGCTTTTTAAGATAGCTAAAAAAGCGGTTCGACCGCTATTAAAAGCAAAAGCGTATTTCGTATTTAGATATTTTTGAAATTTTTTCTCGAGTTCTAAAGTCGGATTTTTCCAACACCAAGGTTGGAAGATAAGTTTTAATGCCAAAACAATATCATCCTTTTCTGTATTAGGCGAAAGAGATGTGAGAATTAATCTATTGTTCATTTTTTAATGTTTCTATTAATTTTTGCGGCAATCTTCCTTCTAATAGAATTACGCTTTCTGGCTGGCAATAAGGTTTTATCTTTTCAAGAATTTCTTTGGAATTTTCTAAGAAAACAATATTTTCCGGATCTATCCGATCTATTCCGGTTATTATGGCTGTTTTTTTAATTTCTTCAAACCAATCTTTAGTTATAATGATCGCCAAATCGCACGTTTCTCCTATTTTTTTGCCAACTTTCTGATGTATTTCTTTGGCGGTTGGCCCAAGTTCAATCAAGCAAGGCATAATGATAACTTTTTTTCCGGACCATAATTTTAAATGTTCCAAAGCCGCCATAATTCCATTCGGATTAATGGAGTAGGTAGAATCGATTATATCAAAAGTCCGACTTTGGAATCCGTTTAAAGTCGGACTTTGGATTAGTTTCATTGTGCTTTGCTTTGTCTGAATTTTTTCACATGCTTTGGCGATTTCTATTAGAGTCATCTTTAATTCTTTAGCGCAAGCCGAAGCTAATAAGATATTTTCAATATTTTGGCCACCAATAAAGTTAATTTTAAAGTCAGCGTTATCTCCAGCTTTATCGCAAACTTTAAAATAAAGCCAATTCTTTTCTATTTTTATATTTTCGGTCCAAATATCTATTTTTTCATTTGTTGAACAATATCTTATGTTTTGCCTGCCCGCCGAATCCTTGGCGAAGGAGGGCGTTTTATATTTTGTATTACGTATTGTTTCG
>PFDL01000011.1:6741-10263 GCA_002772575.1 Parcubacteria group bacterium CG10_big_fil_rev_8_21_14_0_10_35_15 | reverse complement strand
AAAAAAGAGAGAGGGCTTGACGCCTTCTTTTCTCTTTTTGATTTACTAGTTTTTGCGTGTTAAAATTTGATTAGTTTAAACCTTGTTTATCTAACTATTTATGTTTATTGGCGGTTTGCAAAAAATAACCTTAATTGATTATCCGGGCAAAATTGCTTGCACTGTTTTTTTAATTGGCTGTAACTTTAGGTGCCCTTGGTGTTATAGTTCTGAACTTGTTTTGCCGGAAAAAATAAAAAAACAAAAAAGAATATCAAACCAAGATTTTTTTAAGTTTTTAAAAAATAGGAAAGGATTATTAGAAGGAGTTGTTATTTGCGGAGGAGAGCCAACCATTAATAATGATTTATTGGATTTTGTAATACAAATCAAAAAACTTGGCTATGCCGTGAAATTGGATACCAACGGTTCAAATCCTATTATTTTGAAGAAATTGATTAAGCAAAAACTGATTGATTATGTGGCTATGGATATTAAGGCGCCATTAAGCGTAAAAAAGTATGGCAAGGCAACGGGCAATAAAGCAAATTTGAATAATATCAAGGAGAGCATTGATTTAATAAAAAATTCTAAAATTGATTATGAATTTCGAACTACAATAGTTCCGGATATTCACTCAAGAGAAGACATTATTATGATGGCAAAGCAGATTGGTCAAGTTAACGCTTATTTTTTACAAGGTTTTCGAGCAGAAAAGACTATTGATCCTAAGTTTAAAGATATTAGGCCTTATTCAAGAGAATATCTATTAGAAGTTAGTCGCTTTTTCAAAACCTGCAAAGTAAGGTAATTCCGCACCACTTTGACCTGAATTTTTACAATTAACCTAATTACTTTGGTCTTTTTATTAAATTGAAGACAAAGTGGTGCGGGATAAAATCTTTGAATATGCCTAAGGGAAAACTATTTTTTTTATTTTGTCTTGCTTTTGTCTGTGGAATTTTTATCAGTTCATTTTTCAATATTTCTTGGAAAATTCCAGCTGGTTTTTTAATTTTAAATTTGGTTTTGTTTTTATTATTTAAATTAGACAAGCGATTTCTCGTTTCTGCTATTTTATTTTTGGCCTTCATGCTTGGCGTTGTTCGTTATCAAATTGAGTTGGGAAAAATTCTTGAATCGCAATTAAGGAATTTTAACGACAGAGATAGCGAGAAAGTAACTTTAATTGGAGTAATTAACGATGAGCCGGATTTAAAAGAATTAAGCCAGCAATTAAGAATAAAAATATATGGCCTTAATAACATTGAAATTAAAGAAAATCTATTGGTAATTGCCTCTAAATATCCTTCTTATCGTTATGGCGATAAAATAAAAATTGAAGGAAAATTAAAAACTCCGGAAAACTTTGAAAAATTTAACTATCAAAAATATCTTCAAAAAGAAAGAATTTATTCAATGATGATTTTTCCGAATATAGAGGTATTAGAATTAGGACAAGGAAATTTAATCAGGCAAATTCTTTTTAATTTTAAATTTAAATTTGATGAAGTTTGGAAAAGATTTTTATCTCCGCCTCATCTTGGTATTTTTGAGGCTTTGGTTTTCGGCGAAGAAGAAAATATTCCTAAAATATGGAAAGAAAAGCTTAATCTTTCCGGAACAAGGCACTTGACCGCGGTTTCGGGAATGAATATCACTATTATAAGTTTTCTTTTAGCTGGAATTCTTTTAAGCCTTGGTTTTTGGCGATCACAAGCTGCCTTAATTTCTTTGATTTCAATTTGGCTTTACATTATAACAATAGGCGCGCCATTATCTGGATTAAGGGCAGGATTAATGGTTAGCTTATTTCTAATTATTCAGGTATTAGGCAGATCAATTGATAACTTTAGGCCATTGCTTTTTAGCGCCGTTATTCTTTTAATAGAGAATCCTTTAATTCTAAAGTCTGATATTGGCTTTCAATTATCTTTTTTGGCCATGACTGGTTTAATATTTTGGCAACAATTTTTTAAAGAAAAAGTATTTAATAAGCTTCCTGAATTATTTAAATTGAGTTTGTCTACAACATTTGCTTCGCAAGTTTTTACTCTACCGATTTTAATATATAATTTCGGCTATATGTCTTTAGTTTCTCCGTTAACCAATCTTTTATTGGTGCCAATTATTCCTTTTTTAACAATGATTGGTTTTGTTTTTGGAAGTTTTGGAATAATTTTTATATCTTTTGCCAAAATTCTGTCATGGTTTTTATGGTTAGGGATAAGCTATGTTCTTTTAATAGTTGATCTCTCTTTAAAAATCCCATTTAGCCATATTGACTTTAAAAGCGTTCCATATGTATTTCTTTTAATTGTTTATCTATTGCTAATTTTAATTACTTGGAAAATTGGATTAATGAAAAGAAGAAATTTTATTTAAACAAAGCAAAAAAACTGATATAATGAAATATATGAAACAGAACATATTTTCAAATCAAAAAGCTTGGATTATTACAGCTGACATGGGTTATGGTCATCAGAGAACTTCTGATAATATAAAACACTTGTCGTCTGACGGAAAAGTGATTTGCGCCAATAATTACGAGGGTATGCCTATTAAGGATAGGAAGATTTGGCAAAATCAAAGAAGATCTTATGAGGCAATATCTGCTTTTAAGAGAGTTTGGTTGATTGGTGATCTTTCTTTTGCTCTTTTTGATCTTTTTCAAAGAGTGCCGCAATTTTATCCCAAAAGAGATCTTTCCAAGCCAAATTTTATTTTAAAACAAATGTATTCTTTGATGAAAAGGGGTTGGGGTAAGGATTTGATCTTTAGATTAAACTCAGCAGAGGTTGAAAAGCCATTACCCTTAATCTCTACCTTTTTTGTTCCTGCTTTTATGGCAGAATTTTTTGGTTATGTTGGCGAGATTTTTTGCACGGTATGTGACACTGATATGAGCCGAACTTGGGTTCCTTTGGATCCAAGAAAAAGTAAGATTAAATATTTCGCGCCGACTAGGCGAGTAGTAGAGAGATTAAAACTTTATGGCGTTAAACCAGAAAATATATTTTTTACAGGTTATCCTTTGCCGTTAGAAAACATTGGCATTAACGATAAAGATATTTTAAAAGATGATTTAAGATATCGGCTTTTAAATCTTGATCCGCAAAAAAAGTTTTTTCAAAGATATCAATCTTCATTTATAGAGAAAATTGGCGCTCGTCCCGAAAAAGCCAACCATCTTTTGACTTTAATGTTTGCGGTTGGTGGCGCCGGCGCCCAAAAAGAAATGGCTATTAGTGTTGTAAAAAGCTTTAGAGAAAAGATTAAAACAGGGGAGTTCAAGATAATTCTTGTGGCTGGCATTAGGAAAGCGGTTAAAGAATATTTTGAAGAAACAATAGAAAGTCTTGATTTGTCAGATCAATTTGGGGAATCTTTAGAAGTTTTATCTGCGCTAAATATGAAAGATTATTTTGAGAAATTTAATTTAGCTTTACGCAAGACCGATATTCTTTGGACTAAGCCATCAGAACTTTCTTTTTATTCGGCCTTGGGTTTGCCGATTATAATTGCGCCAACAATTGGTTCTCA
>PFDL01000011.1:6511-6719 GCA_002772575.1 Parcubacteria group bacterium CG10_big_fil_rev_8_21_14_0_10_35_15 | reverse complement strand
AGATTTGCCAGCGAGTGGATTCTGGATATGATTAAAGAAGGGCATTTAGCCGACAAAGCTTTTAGCGGTTTTATAAATGGGGAAAGTATGGGCGCGTTTAATATCCAAAAGATTGTTGAAAAATGACCTGGATTATAATAGCCACATTCAGTTATTTTCTTTTAGCAGTCACCGCTTTGGGAGACGATTATTTGCTTTCCGGCCCGCC
>PFDL01000011.1:5649-6450 GCA_002772575.1 Parcubacteria group bacterium CG10_big_fil_rev_8_21_14_0_10_35_15 | reverse complement strand
CCGTTTGTCGGCTTTGTTATGCCCAACCAGCATCAGATGCTGTTGGCGGTTTTAGCCGGCGGCGCCGGGATTATGGCCTGTTTTTTCCTTTATTCTGCCCTGGAACAATTTGAAGCCTCAAGGGCGATTCCGGCCATCGGCGGCGCCCTGCCCTTGTTTACAATGGGAATTGTTTATGCGCTTTCCAAGGGAAATATTAATTTTTCCTCAAAAGATTTAATTGCTTTTCTTTTACTTGTAGTCGGCAGTATTTTAATCAGCATTAAAAGAGGCAAAACAATTTCTTTTAAGAGTTTTGTTTTTTCCGTTTTGGCCGCATTTTTGTTTTCTCTTAACTTTGTTTTAATTAAAAGTCTTTATTTAGAGCTTCCTTTCTGGACAACTCTTGTCATCAGCAGAGTCGGGGCTTTTCTAATCAGTTTATTATTTCTTTTCGATCAAGGAGTCAGGGCCGTTGTTTTTCAGAAAAAATCCACCTTTGAGAAAAAGACTGGTATAATATTTTTAGCTAACCAGGGAGTTGGAACCTTGGCCTCTTTGCTGCAAAATTGGGCTATAGCGATTGCTCCAATGAGTTATTTGGCCGTTATTAACGCTTTAGAAGGAACAAGATATGTTTTTTTATTCGGCTTATCAATTCTTCTTTCAATTAAATTTCCCAAAATTGCCGAAGAAAAGCTGTCCAAAGAAAATATTATGCAAAAAGTCGTTGCTATATTAATAATTATTAGCGGGTTAGCATTGTTAGCTATTTCAGCATTTTGATGAAACAAAATATTTTCAAAAAAGTTTTTAAGTTAT
>PFDL01000011.1:0-5637 GCA_002772575.1 Parcubacteria group bacterium CG10_big_fil_rev_8_21_14_0_10_35_15 | reverse complement strand
TTTTCCCAAAAACACGCCCGAGATCTCGGCCTTGACTGGAAAGAAGTTTATCTTGCTTATCTTGAGGATTTGGAGGTAAAGCAGATTAAGCTTTCAACTGCTTGGAATCTTTTGGAAAAAGAAAAAAATGAATATGATTTTTCTGATCTTGATTGGCAAATTGAGCAGGCAGAGAAATATGGGGCAAAAGTTATTTTAGTTATTGGAATGAAAACTCCGCGTTGGCCAGAATGCCATTTTCCTGATTGGGCCGAAGATTTGTCCAAGCAAGAACTTCAGCCATCAATTTTAAACTTATTAGAGAATGTAGTTTTGCGATATCAAAAAAATACTGTTATTTGGGCTTGGCAAATAGAGAATGAGCCATTATTGTTTTTTGGCGAATGTCCGGAGGGAGATAGGAACTTTTTGAAAGAAGAAGTCAGTCTGGTAAAAAGTCTTGACTCACTAAAAAGGCCTGTTATTATTTCAGACAGTGGAGAGTGGTCGCTTTGGCTTAGGATAGCCGATATTGGCGATATTGTAGGGACTACTCTTTATCGTCGAGTTTGGATGGACGAGCTTAATATGTATATTGATTATTATTTTTCCCCGATTTATTATTATCGGAAAGCAGAAATTATAAAAAAGTTTTTTAATAAAAAAGTAATTGTCACTGAATTACAGGCAGAACCTTGGGGACCGGAGCTTCTTTATGATATTTCAGTTGAAGAACAACAGAAAAGTATGACTTTGGCAAGATTTTCTGATAATATAGAATTTGCCAAAAATACGGGATTAGATACTTTTTATTTGTGGGGTGGAGAGTGGTGGTATTGGTTGAAAGAAAAGAAAGGAGATGATTCTTTTTGGCAAGAAGCGAAAAAGATTCTTCATTAATAAATAATTAACCTATTTATTGAATATTATGAACAAAATATTTGAGAGGATGAAAAATTATTTCAGAAAAGATAAAATAGTTTCTATTTTTTCAATCGGAGTTTTATTAATTATTTGTTTTTCAACTTTAAGTTTTTCAATTGGTATTTTGGCCAAGGAATTTCCATTAGATTCTTTTAAAATGACTTTTCAAGAATCATTAAAAAGTTATTTAGAAAAGATAACCTTAAAACCGATTAAGACTTCAGAGCCAGAAATTGATCAATTAACCGAATATGTGCCGCAAACTACTCAAGAGCAGGCCGTTATTAGCGTTGTTAAGAATTATTCTCCGGCAGTAGTTTCAATTATTGTTACTAAGGACTTGCCAGTAATGGAGCAGTATTATGTTTCTCCATTTGATGGGTTTTTCAATGACCCTTTCTTTGATATCAAGGTTCCTCAATATCGGCAAAAAGGCATTGAAAAGCAAGAAATCGGCGGCGGTTCCGGATTTATTGTTTCAGAAGATGGCGTTGTTATTACCAATAAGCATGTGGTTTTAGGCGCTGAAGCGGAATATACTGTTTTAACAACTGATGGTGGAAAGTTTCCGGCCAAGGTTTTAGCCAAAGATCCAGCCCAAGACCTGGCCGTCTTAAAGATTGAAAAAGAAAAAATAACTAATAGTGATGGTAATTTTTCTTTTAAACTATTCCCAGTGGTTAAGCTAGGGGATTCCTCAAAAATTGAAATTGGCCAAAGCGTTATTGCTATTGGCAACGCTCTTGGAGAATATAGAAATACAATTTCGGTTGGAGTGGTGTCTGGTTTAGGCAGAACAATAACTGCCTCAGGCGGAGGTTTAGTAGAAACCCTAGAAGATGTGATTCAAACAGATGCTGCTATAAATAAAGGAAATTCCGGCGGTCCTTTGCTTAATTTAAAAGGAGAGGTGATTGGCATTAACACGGCCACGGTTTTAGACGCTCAAAGCATTGGTTTTGCTATTCCCATTAATTTGGCCAAAAGCAATATTCAGAAAGCCATAAATTCAGGCAAGATTACTTATCCTTTCTTAGGAGTGAGATCTGTTGCTATTAATGATCAGGTTCAAAAAGATAATAATCTGCCTGTAAATTACGGCGCCTGGGTTATTAGCGGAAACAATGCCGGCGAAGTGGCGGTTTTGCCTGATTCAGCCGCAGCCAAAGCCGGCATTAAAGACAAAGACATTATTTTAGAGGTCAATAACAAAAAAATTACAGAGCAAGATACGTTATTGGAAATTATTCAGGGTTATAACGCCGGGGAAACAATCACAATGAAGATTTTAAGCGATAGCAAAGAAAAAACCATTAAAGTTACTTTAGGGGAAAGGATAGAATAACTTTTTTTAAAAAAAGCTAAATTGGTAATTTTGACTATTTTGGCAGCCTTGATTTTGGTATAAAAAAATGGTAAAAATAAGATACTAATAATTAATTCATCCTTCTATAAGCTTAGGCGAGGCCTGAGTAAAACGAAGGACGAGTCGAATGTGAACGGCGGAAACTTTACTCGAAAAGCGCAGGACGCGATCTTACAGGCCCAGGCTATTGCTCAAGAAAGAGGCCAGCAGCAGATTGACGCTCTGCATTTGTTAATGGCATTGCTTTCTCAAGACGAAAGCGTTGTTTTGGTATTATTACAGAAATTAGGGGTTGATTATGATAGTTTGAAGAAAAAGATTGACCAAGAAATAACCAAGATTCCTATTATTGCTTCTCCTCAAGCTTTTGGCCAGTTTTATCTGACTCAGGATATGGCCAGAGTTATGGAAATGACAAAACAGGAAGCAATGAAAATGGCAGATGATTTTATGTCAATTGAACATATGTTTTTAGCATTACTTGATGTGCCAAGTCGAGCCAAAGAAATTCTGGAAAAAGCAAGTTTTATCCAGCCCAACAAAGGAGAAACCGCGACAATTGAGTTCGGTAAACTAGACTATGAAACGGCCTTAAGGGTTTTAGCTCAAATCAGGGGTGGCCAAAGAATTACAGATCCTGATCCTGAATCAAAATATCAGGTAATTGAAAAATATGCTAGAAACTTGACTTCATTGGCAAGACAGGGAAAATTAGATCCGGTTATCGGCAGAGAAAATGAAATTAGAAGATTAATGCAGGTTTTAAGCAGGAGAACGAAAAATAATCCGGTTTTAATCGGTGAAGCAGGCGTTGGCAAAACCGCGGTGGTTGAAGGTTTGGCTCAAAGAATTATTAACTCTGAAGTTCCACAAAGTTTAAGAGATAAAGAGATTATTGCTTTGGACTTGGGCTCAATTATTGCCGGGACAAAATATCGGGGAGAATTTGAAGACAGAATCAAGGCTCTTTTAAAAGAAGTGAACAGGGCGGCCGGTCATTATATTTTGTTTATTGATGAACTTCATACTTTAGTTGGCGCCGGCGCGGCTGAAGGCGCTATTGACGCTTCCAGTCTTTTAAAGCCGGCTTTGGCCAGAGGCGAATTAAAAGCAATTGGCGCCACCACTCTTAAAGAATATCAAAAATATATTGAGAAAGATGGGGCTCTAGAAAGAAGATTTCAGCCAATTTATGTAGCCGAACCGACAATAGAAGATACGGTTTTAATATTAAGAGGTATTCGGGAAAAGTATGAACTTCATCATGGTGTAAAAATTAAAGACTCGGCTTTAAGAGCGGCCGCAGAATTATCAGCTAGATATATTTCGGACCGGTTTTTGCCGGATAAAGCGGTTGATTTAATGGATGAAGCGATGAGTTCTTTGAGATTGGAAATGGAATCAGAGCCAGTTGAGTTGGAGAATTTGAAAAGGGAGGCTCAGAAACTGGAAATTGAAAAACAGGCTTTGAAAAACGAAAATGACAAAGCCTTGGCAAACAAAATCAAGGCTATTACCAGACAATTGGCTGATTTAAGCGAAAGAATAAAAGCGATTGAGGGTAAATGGAAAGGAGAAAAAGAAATTGTTGATAAAATAAAACTTTTAAGAAAAGAGATTGAGGAAGCGCAGTTTTTAGCAGAAGTAGCTCAAAGACAAGGAGATTTACAAAAAGTGGCTGAAGTCAAATATGGAAAGATTCCTTCGCTTTTAAAACAGCTGGCGTCTTTTGAAACAAAATCAGCAAAGATTCAAAATTCAACACCTCTTTTAAAAAAAGAAGTTGATGAAGAAGATATTGCCAAAGTAACTTCCAGATGGACAGGGATTCCTTTAACAAGATTGATAGAGGAAGAGGCCAAAAAACTAGCTAAAATTGAAAGTATTATGGTGAAAAGAGTGGTTGGTCAGGATCAAGCAATTAAAGCCATTGCCAATGCCATTAGAAGGTCAAGAGCAGGTATCTCAGAAGAGAATAGGCCATTAGGATCTTTTATGTTTTTGGGGCCAACCGGTGTTGGTAAAACAGAAACTGCCAGAGCTTTGGCTGAATTTCTTTTTAATGACGAGAATGCGATGATTAGACTTGATATGTCGGAATATATAGAGAAACAGACTGTTTCAAAAATGATTGGTTCTCCGCCAGGATATGTTGGTTATGAAGAAGGCGGCCAATTAACTGAAAAAATCAGGAGAAGGCCATATAGCGTAGTTTTGCTTGATGAAATTGAAAAAGCTCATCCAGAAGTATTTAATATGCTTTTGCAGATTCTTGAAGATGGCAGATTAACTGATGCCAAGGGCAGAGTTGCTTCTTTCAAGAATGCTATTTTTATTATGACTTCAAACACCGGATCAGACATTATTACTAAAGAAGCCGCTTTAGGTTTTGCTTTAGGAGATGAGAAAGGAATGCAAGGGGATTATTTGAAAGATAAGGTAATGAAATCCTTAAAAGAAAGCTTTAGGCCTGAGTTTTTGAACAGGATTGATGAAATCATTATCTTTAATTATTTGGGCAAGTCTGAAATTAAAAAAATTGTTAACTTGGAACTTGAGAAGGTTGTTTTAAGGTTAAAAGCCAAAAGAATTAATATTCGCTTTACAGACAAAGTAAAAGACTTTTTAGCTGAAAAGGGATTTGATCCGAATTTAGGCGCCAGGCCGTTAAAGCGGGTTATCCAACAATTGATCTTAGATCCATTGGCCTTAAAGATAGTGACTGGAGAAATAAAAACCTCTTTACCTGTTTTAATTGACGAAGATTCGGGCAAAATCATTTTTTCTTTATCTGAAATGAAAGCAAGCAAATTAAGGGAAAAAGTTTCAACATCTTCACAATGAAAAAGAATATCCCATATCTTTTATTGATATTTATTCTAGGCATGGCTGGCGGTATTTTTGCTAACCAGATTTTTTGGCCCTATTTCATTAATAAGCCTCTTTTTGAAAAGTATAATTTAGAACAACCGCCTATTTATGTTACTGAAAGAAAAGAAATTACTATTCAGGAAAATACCGCTTTAACAGAGGCAATTGAAAAAGTTTCAAAAACAGTGATTGGAGTTAAAACAAAAACAATGCAGGGATCTGGATTAATTGTGACCAATGATGGTTTGGTCGTGACTTTAGCTAGATTGGTTCCAAATAGCGAAATTTTTAGTTTTTATATAGATGGAGTTTTGCAAAATTTCCAAATTTTGAAAAGAGACGCAAAAACAGGATTGGCTTTAGTTAAATTAGAAGCAAATAAATTATTATCTCCTAATTTTAGGGATTTTGAAGATTTAAAATTAGGAGAAAGGGTTTTTATGGTTAGTTATCGGGACGGCTTAACAAAGAGCGTTAATGAAGGCATTATTAAGTTT
>PFDL01000048.1 GCA_002772575.1 Parcubacteria group bacterium CG10_big_fil_rev_8_21_14_0_10_35_15 | reverse complement strand
TAAGGCATTTCTCTTTTTGATTCAATGAATCCATATTGAGTTAATTATATAAAAAGGTGCCTAGGTGCCTGTCATCTTTTTTCTACGAACAAATTTGTTCTTAAATTTCGAATTTGGCGCGATTTTGTTGAAGTTAGACTTCAATAGTTTATAATCTTCCTTTAGCTAACGCTTCAGGATCTTCTTCTTTTTTATATAGAGCCGGAGGCGCTGATGAGCCTCCGTCTGAGAGGCGAAGAAGTGCTGCGGGACTTGGATTCGAACCAAGATTAATGGAGTCAAAGTCCACCGTCCTACCATTAGACGATCCCGCAATGCTGATAGATTCCTTCAATCCATCCACTTATCTTTCTATTAAAATTTGTTCCTTTTCTGATCTCTACTCTTATCAATCCATAGTAATTGCTTCCGATGTTTTTTCTTTTGGTTCTAATTTTATTCCTTTTAATTCTGATTTTCTGAAATTGGTTAAGCGAGAAACCAAGAACTTTTGACCAATATTTTTTGGAATTTTCGATATCTGTTGTTTCGTGAAGATAGATTTCAAAGAGAATATCTTTTCTAGCAATCTTACAGACTTTTTGCAACCATTTGAGATAGAGTTTTATCATTAATGGATCAGAATTAGTGAATCGTGCTGGCTGAGAAGGATTGTTTTCTTTTTGTTTTGATCCCTCTCCCCAGTATAAGGCAATTCCGATTAACCATAATTCTCTATCAGATATATCCCCTATTTCTTTTCTGGCTTGTCTTTTAATCTCTTCCGTAACCATCAACCTTTTAGTTTTTCTAGAAAGAGATCCTCTTAGAGCGGCTTTTAATCTCTTTTCGGTTAATCTTTGTTTCTGTTTTTTCGCTAAACCGACACTTCTTAGCCATATGGACAGGGTGGATTTATATACGGGCACTTCCTTTAAGATCTCGGAGTATGAATACCCCCTCTTTCTTAGAGCGATCGCTTTCTTTTTTTCCTTTAATTTTGACATATTGAACAACGATTATATATTGATTCATAATATCATCGTAGTTCTATTTTGTAAAGAACTGGCTATTCAATACCACAATACTCAGCAATCGCCAATTCTAGCGGTAATTGCAAAATTGGCGAAGATTTCATTCTGGTTTGAGCATCCAGAAAAAGATTAATTAACTTTCTTAAATCTGGTTCAAGAAATTTTATTGCTTGCTCTTTTAGTTTTTTAAACTCTTCGTCTGTTAAGCCATCTGTCAAGGGATTGTGCAATTCCTCTCCTCCAATCTTGAACATCAGAATATTATGGAGATAATTAATAATTTCATTAACGAATTGCTGGAGGTCAGCGCCTTGATCAAAAGTTTCATTAAACAAACTAATGGCTTCAGCCGTTTTTTTCTCTAAAAGAAAATCAATGATCTTTATAATTTTTTGAGTTTCAACAATTCCCAATAAATCTCTTAAATCTTCGGTTTTAATAATAATCTCTTTTTGATGGGCCTTGGCGCAAAAAGTGGCGGTTTGGTCTAAAATACTTTCTCCATCTCTAAAAGATCCGCCAGAACTTAAGGCAATTAATTCTAAAGCTGATTTTTCTATTTTAATCCCCTCTTTCTTTGAAATGATCTCTAGCCGTTTTATAATCTCAGGTAGCCTTAATCTCTTAAAATCAAACCTTTGGCATCTGGAAATAATAGTTGGAATCATCTTATGAATTTCAGTAGTGGCTAGGATGAAAACCGCGTGAGCTGGCGGTTCTTCCAAAGTTTTTAAAAGAGCATTAGAAGCTTCTTTGCTTAATTGGTGCGATTCATCAATAATATAAACTTTATATTTTGATTTTGTTGGAGAAAAATTGATTCCTTCTTTTAATTCTCTTATCTGATCAATGCCTCCGTGCGAAGCAGCGTCTATTTCAATCAAATCAATGGCTCTATTATCGTTGATCTCAAGACAACTTGAGCATTTATTACATGGTTCGTAATCCCCTGCTTTTCTATTTTGGCAATTCAAGGCTTTGGCAAAAAGTCTGGCAATAGTGGTTTTTCCGCTACCTCTTGGTCCGGTAAACAAATACCCCTGAGAAAGAATTTTTGATGCCAAGGCATTGGTTATTGTTCTGACGATATGTTCCTGACCAATAATCTCTGAAAAAGATTTTGGCCGATATTTTCTGTAAAAAACTTGGCTCATTTGAAAACTATTGATTTATTTATTCTTGATTTAATTTATCATAATCTAGGCGAAAGATAAAGACAAACTTTTTTACTTGCGCTATATGATAGCCAGTAATTTTCATATATAATATAAAAATCAATATGAAACTTTACAATACTTTATCTAGAAAATTAGAGGAATTAAAACCTATTAGAAGGGGTCAAGTTGGCATTTATTCTTGCGGGCCGACTGTTTATTGGAATCAGCATATCGGCCATATGTATTGCTATGTTCAGTGGGATGCCTTAGTTAGGTCTTTAAAATATCTTGGTTTTAAAACTAAGTGGGTTATGAATATTACCGATGTTGGCCATATGACTTCTGACGAAGATGCTGGTGAAGATAAAATGGAAAAAGGAGCCAAAAGAGAGGGCTTGACTGTCTGGCAAATAGCTGAAAAATATATAGATCAGTTTTTAAAAAGCATGGATCTTTTGAATATCAAAAGACCCGATGTTTTATGCAAAGCCACAGATCATATTAAAGAGCAGATAGATTTTATAAAAAAGATTGAGAAAAATGGTTTTGCTTATATGACAAAAACAGGATTAGTTTTTGATACGTCAAAGTTTCCTGGCTATGCCGAGTTTGCGAGATTAAACTTGAAAGAACAAGTAGCCGGCTTTAGAACAGAGATTGATCCTGAAAAGAAAAAGCCCTGGGATTTTCTTTTATGGGTAACTAATCAGCCAAATCATATTATGCAATGGGATAGCCCTTGGGGTAAGGGTTTTCCCGGCTGGCACATTGAATGCACGGCTATGTCAACAAAATATTTAGGTAATCGGTTTGATATCCATACTGGTGGTAAGGAGCATATTTCTATTCATCATACCAACGAGGTTGCCCAAGCTTATGGCGCTTTTAATAAACAAACTGCAAATTTTTGGCTTCATAACGAATGGCTAATGATTGAAGGCGAGAAAATGTCAAAGAGTTTGGGTAATAATGTTTTAGTAACAGATTTAATTAATAAAGGATTCGATCCTTTGGCTTTAAGATATTTAATTTTGACTTCACATTATCGTCAGGGATTAAACTTTACCTGGAAAGGGCTGGAAGCCAGCCAAATTGCTTTGAATAATCTCTATAAAAAAATTATTGAATTAAAATCAGAAAAAGGAAAATCAAGGCCAGTTAAGATTAAAAAATATAAGCAAGAGTTTATTAAAACCATTAGTAATGACCTGAACATGCCTATGGCTTTGGGATTAACCTGGAAAATGCTAAAAGATAAAAACCTTTTTGCAAAAGAAAAATATGATCTTTTAATTGATTTTGACAAAGTCTTTGGCCTTAATTTATGTAAAGCCGGGCTTCGCACAAGAACAAAGGCGCCAATTAAGGTAGAGGGTTTGGTTAAAGAACGCGAGACATTTCGGAAGCAAAAACAATGGCAGAAGGCAGATCAAATCAGGCAAGAGATTGAAAAACTTGGTTGGCGGGTTGAAGATACTGACAAGGGACCAAAGTTACTAAAGTCTTAATATCTTTTTTGTTAATAAGTTGCGGGTGTTTCTTGTTTTTGTTAGAGTGAAAACAATAATATGCCAGGTAGTGAAAACTCGACAAGTCTTTGAGGGTTAGGAGAGTTGATTAATTATACTATCTGGCAAAGCAAATAATTAAAAAATTAAGTTTATTTGGTAAATCGACTAAGGAGAGCTTCGCTCTCCTAACAGTCGAGTTTCTACTACCTGGTATGTTGGAATCAATTACTGAAAAACTTCCTCCGCAGAATATTGACGCTGAACAATCAGCTTTGGGCTGTCTTTTGATTGATAAGAACGCCATTATCAAGGTGATTGATTTTCTTAAAACTAAAGATTTTTATAAATCAGATCATCAGGAAATTTATCAGGCCATGACAGAACTTTTTGAAAGAAATGATCCGATTGATATGCTGTCAGTTTCCAGCCGTTTAAAAGAAAAGAATAAACTTGAAAATATTGGTGGCAATGCTTATTTAACTCAATTGGTTAATGCGGTTCCAACTGCCGCCCATATTTCAAATTATGCTAAAATTGTTCAAAGAAAAAGAATTCTAAGGGATTTAATTGATGTTAGTTATGATATCGGTCAAATGGGATACAATGAATCAGAAGACATTGAAGTTTTGCTTGATCAGGCTGAAAGAAAAATATTTGGTATTACTCAAAAATCTTTAACTCAAAAATTCTTATCAATTAAAGATAGTCTTGTGGAAGCTTTTGAGAGGATTGATCGGCTTTCAAAACATGAGGGCGGACCAAGAGGAATTTCAACCGGCTTTATTGATTTAGATAATATGTTGTCGGGCTTGCAGAGGTCAGATTTAATCATTTTAGCGGCTAGGCCATCAATGGGTAAATCATCCTTGGCATTAGATTTTGCCAGACATGTGGCCACTACCCAAAAATTGCCGGTCGGTATTTTTAGTTTGGAAATGTCTATGGATCAGGTGGTGGATAGGTTAATTTCAGCCCAATCCGGAGTTGATCTTTGGAAAATAAGAACAGGCACACTTTCTTCAAAAGGAGAAGATAATGATTTTTCCAAGATCCAGAACGCTTTAGGAGTTTTGGCCGAAGCCCCTATTTTTATTGATGATGCCGCTACTTCAAATGTTCTGCAAATGCGAGCTATGGCCAGGCGTCTTCAGGCAGATCAGGGATTGGGATTGATAATAATTGATTATCTTCAATTAGTTGAACCAAGGAATGCCATGGAAAGCATGGTTCAACAAGTTACCGAGATCTCCAGAGCTTTAAAGGGACTTGGCAGGGAGCTGAATGTGCCAATTGTGGCCGTGTCCCAATTATCCAGAGCTGTTGAACAAAGATCGCCACAAATACCAAGATTGTCTGATTTAAGAGATTCGGGTAGTTTAGAGCAAGATGCTGATGTGGTTTTGTTTATTTATAGAGAGGATAAATATCGTCAAGATATTGAAAGAAAAAACATTGCCGATATTATTATTGGTAAACATCGTAATGGTCCGGTTGGTAAAGTCAGTCTTTACTTTAATGAGCAAATGGTCAGTTTTAGGAACTTAGCCAAAGAAGAAAGAGAATATTTGATTTAAGAGAATCTTGATTTCTCGTTTTACTCGAAATTAATATGGATTATCCTCCAAAGATTCAAGAGTTAATTGAGATTTTTTCAAAGTTTCCGGGCGTGGGGCCAAAAACTGCCTCGCGTTTTGTTTTTTATCTTTTAAAAAAACAAGATTCTCAGATTAATGAATTTTTAGATGTGATAGCAGATTTGAAAAAATCAATTAAAATATGTAAATTTTGTCACAATCCGTTTGAGCCAAAGTTAAAACAAGATCTTTGTTCAATCTGTTCAGATCCGCTTAGGAATAAAAATCTGCTTTGCGTAGTTGAGAAAGAAACAGACTTACTTCTTTTAGAGAAAACTGGTAAATATTCAGGTTATTACTTTATTTTAGGGGGACTGCTTTCTCCTTTAAAGAAAAGAGAAACCGAGAGACTGATGCTTGAGAATCTT
>PFDL01000005.1:1375-6903 GCA_002772575.1 Parcubacteria group bacterium CG10_big_fil_rev_8_21_14_0_10_35_15 | reverse complement strand
CCTGACAGTTCCTTCTGGTTTATCCAGAATTTTAGCAATCTCTTTATTTGAAAGCCCTTCCAGATAACGCCAGATAATGACTTCTTGCTGTTCTTCACCTAGTTTAGACAAAACTGCTTTTATCTGATCCGCTTCTGAACTTAAAAATGCTTTTTCCTCTAAACCAATACTGGGGTCGGTCAAAAATGGCGAATAACTAGCTGAAATAATTTGAACCTTTCCCTTTTCCCTATAAAAGTCAGTAACCAAGTTTCTAGCTATTTGATATAAAAAGCCTACCCAATTCTTAACCCTGTCTTTTTCTTCAGAAGCTTTAGCGAAGGAGGACCAAGCCCTGGTAAAAGTTTCTGAAGTTAAATCTTGGGCTATGTCCACTGAATTTACTCTTAAAAAAACAAATCTATATATTCTAGAAATATACTGGTCATAGATTTTACTGAATTGTTTTTGAGCGTTGTCCATACCCGGTAGTAGAAATTCGACTAGGTAATTAGGCTTCGCCGGGATAGTAGAAATTCGATTAATCTTCAATTGTCGCAAAGCGACATATCGAATTTTCACTACCCGGCTTCGCCTACTACCAATCGTTTAAATTTATTTTAGATTATATATTAAATCTCTTTTATTATTCCGATAGCTAATCTATTTTTTTAGTAAAGCTGTGTCGAGTTTTCACTACCGGGCATACCCGGTAGTAGAAACTCAACTGGGCAATCGGGCTTTACGCCCTCTGCCAAATTGATGATTCTCTTTTAACTTTTTAATTAAAACTTGCTATTGCCAGATAAGTTTAGTCGTTATAGTAAAGCTGTGTCGAGTTTTCACTACCGGGCATGGGGACAAATAGGTTAATTTAGTCTTGATTAAGAACAAACAAGTGGGACAAACTAGGGACAAACTGTGAATATTCTGTCCTAGCCAATGTCCTAACTAAATAAGAACTGTTTTTGAAACCGATTTTAATTTGTAAAATGTTTGATTCCTTTCCCCGACTCTTTCAACCAATCCCTGGCCAAGTAATTTCTCAAAATCACGCCTTAGGGTTCTTTTTGTCAATTTAGGAAAAACTTTTTTAAACTCCCAAACTTGGGCCTTGTCTTTTTCTTTTAAAATCTTCAGAATCATATCCCGTCTTTGATCACTTTTAGACAAATCATCAAAATCTATACCAGTTTCAGCTGTTACTGTTTCCAAAGTCATCACTCGTTGACGACTATCATCAATATCTTCCAATTCTTTTCTTAAACTAACATATTTTTCGCTTACTTTCAAGACCTCTGAAAAGCTCACCCAATTCTGCTCTCTGGCTATGGTAAGAAATCCATCTATGGTTTCTAAGTCAAGAACTAAGTCCTGATTATCTTTAGAATTCAGATTTATAACGGGCGTTTCGCACGATATATCAAAACGAAGTTTTGATATATAGTTTGCTAGAATATCATCTGCCAATTCCCTAATTTTACAACGCAAAGGTTCTTTTTTTGGAAAAAGCAAAGTCAGCTTATATAGATCAGAAGTCAGCTGAATTAAAGTTTCTTTTTCCAAGTCTCAAAATTAAAAAGAATTATGGTGCCGTAATATGGAAATATATTATCCTAAAATTAAAAAATAAGCAACAAAAAAACAGAGATCCAAGCTCTGTAAAATTTCTAAATAATTAAACGCCTGTCTAAAAAGGACAGCAACTGCAATATGTATCATGAACCGCGTTCCCTGAACAGTTTCCGGTTAGATTATCGCAATTCCCGTTTGGCCAATAAATGCCATAACCATTATTTTTAATTTCCAAATTATTAAAGCTTGGCAAGGTTGCTTGTCCGATCCAAAGACCTACGGAATCAAGATGGTTCCAGTTATAAATTGCTTTATTATTTCTTATAATAAGATTTTCGAAAACTCCGCCAACGTCAGGATCGCTAATATTTTTTTTGTTAAGATAAATACCGGCAACTCTATTATTGTCAAAAACAGAATTCTTAACTATTGGATTTGAGCTAAGCACTCTGAACGCGCCTTTTTCATTAGGCATTGCATCAAAAGCGACTCCACCATATTTGACAATAATGTTATCAAAAACCGAATCAGGATTTAAGGCGGTATTAATTTCAATATAATTCCATTCACCGGAATAAGCCGGTCCCTGAACGCCTAAAGTATCCTGCTTGTAACTTATGGCGCTATCGCCAAGATTATCGCTTTGCGAAGTGAAAACAATTGGTTGGCTGTCAGTGCCTTGAGCTAAAACCTGACCATTAATAATAAATTTGCCAGCCCAGGGATCGTTAGTGGATTTAAACTTAATAATCGTTCCTGGCTCTATGGTTAAAATCGCAGGACTTGCCACCACAAATTGATCGCTAATAATATAAGTTATCCCGGTTTTCCAAGTTGTATTTTGAAAAAGACTCCCGCTCATTAAAATGCCATTGATATTATTGTTAAGAAATTGGTTTCCTGTTAAAAAAGGAGAAGAACTGAAGGCATAAATTGGTTTTTCATTTTCTTCAAAATAATTTCCTTCAATAATAGGACTAGCTCCCCACTCAATTCTGATCCCATAAATATTTTTTTTGAAAATTGAATTTTTAATAATTGGGCTTCCCTCTTGAATATAAACAGCTGAAGGATATTCTGCGGTTGAAGAATGAAAGGGACCATCAAAATTAGTGAAAACGACATTTTCAATCGTTGATAAAGAATTAACTAGATAAAGTCCGCGAAAGTTAAAACCATATGCCAAGCTTGAATTTTTAAATGAAATAGCTTTTTTATTTACTTTAATCGCTGAATGAATGCCGAATTCAAAACTTCTAGCTTTATCTATTTTAACATATTCTAATTGAGAACTAATTTCGCTTTCTAGTGTATCGCCCTCAAAAAGAATTCCTAGCCAATAATTATCGTCAGTTGAAGTAAAAACAATTTCTTTTCCCTCTTCACCTATTGCTTTCAAAACGCCTTTCACTTCCAAGCTAGAACCGTTTAAGGCAACAAATTTTAAAGCCACCCCTGGTTGAATATTTAAAATATTCCCTAAGGGCACGGAAATCGGAAAATTAATAATATATGGGCCGCCAAGATAAGTTAAAGTAACTTCCGGAAACTCATTAAAAGGTAAGCTAAAAATCGTTGTTGGCGAAGTTGAAACTGAATTTTTGGCTTTTGGCGTACCATTGATATTGTTTGCCGGATCTCCGGCATCTAACCCGTTTCTAGTGATTAAATTATTACCTGCCCAATTAGCAAGGTTTGTTCCTGAAACAGCTGAATCTATTCTTTCCATAGAAATATAATCGGGACCGGCTTTTCCTGCCGGCCAATTATTATCTTCCATGCAGACAGTCTGGTCAATTAAATTATCGTATGGATCATAAAGAAATAAAATCTCACAATTTGGATTATTCTCTAGGACGCCAGTATAAATTAAATCCGCTATAATATTTGGAACCGTGTCATCGTCGGTTCTTTCCAGAAGAAAAAAGCCATGAGTTTGAATAACATCCGCAAGTTCGATTTCCGGTGTCCCATCAGTTGCCTTTAACGTCCAGCCCTCAAAATCAATATCTTCACCGGAATTATTGTATAACTCAATCCATTCGTCAGCTGAATTTGCCTTCGTTCCCATCCAGGCAATTTCATTAATTACCACTGAAAGTTGAGGGAAAGGCAGGCTAATCTTAGTAAAAGTTTCTGCCCACTCGTCGCTTTCATTTCCGGCTTTGTCTCTTGCCTTGACTTGAAAATAATAGGTTTTACCGTCTTCGCCTGTAAAATTATATTGAGTAGTTATTGTATATTCATTTTCCGATGGCCAATAAGTCCAATCTTCTTCATCTTCAGAATATCTAAGTTGAAAACCGTCTATCCCGCTTAAAATATCTTCACCCGACCAAGAGACAATAAAAGAAAGAGAAGGTTCGTGTTCGGGAAGATCGTCCATGGCAATAATCGGAGGCTGGGTGTCTAAAAGAAGATTAAGAATGACGGGTTGGCTTTCATTACCGGCTTCATCTTCAGCCTTAATTTCAATTTCGTTTTGACCCTCCTGAAGCTCAATTTCCAGCTCCCAGCTCCCCTCTTCATCTGCTCTGGTCTCCGATGAAGAAATTAAAATTAGAGCGTTGGGCTCGGTTACGCCTGTCAAAGTTATATCAGCAACATTGAAAATTTGATTGTTTTGGGGAGACAAAATTTGGGGAGGCGCTGGAGGAACAGTATCTTCCTGTAAATTCAAAACCACTTCAATTTCTTCTGAACCGCCATTTGAAGAAACCTCGATTGTTGCCGGAAACGCACCGGCTTCCAAAACAGAAATATTTGCTGAAACCGAAACGCTAAAAGGCGCCTGGCCAGAAATTAAATTTACATTTAACCATTCAACTTCGGGCAAAATAGTTTCCCAATTTAAATTTCCGAAACCTATGTTTTCAATTGTTAAAGTTTGGTCAGCTGGATTTTCGCCAAATTCAATCGCTTCAAATTCTAAACTTGTCGGAGAAATCTCTAAAATAGGCTGTTCAATTTTGGTTGAAATTTCTGATGACCATTCGCTTAAATTACCGGCGCTATCTTCAGCTCTAATTTTGAAATAATAAGTATGGCCGTTTTGACCAGAAAATTGATAATTCTGCTCAGAAATAGTTTGCCAGCTTTCCGGTTCTATTTCTGATTCCTCTTTGAATTTTAGATGATATTCCAAAATGCCGGAAACGGCATCGCTGCCCGACCAAGAGATATTAAAACCGGTTAAGACTTGGGTTTGGGCTAAAGGATTAAATTGAATAAGGGGAGGGGTGGTATCTAAAATAATTTGGGCAGAGATTCCTAGACTGATATTTTCACTTTCGTCTTTAGTCCAGAGATAAACCGTTTTTGGATCATCTTCCTCGGATAAAATAAACTCCGAAGGTCTTTCGCTTTGCCATAAAGAATCCGGGTTTTCTGCCGCTGTTTCGCTTTCCGATAAAAGCCATTTGACCGCTTCTTCGTCATGAGAAATAGTCGTTTTGACCCTTCTTTCATTGGTGTAAAACAAAGAATTGCTGTCTAAGTCGGTTAAAGATAGAGAGGGATTAATAATGACCGTATCAATAGTCCAGGCATATTGGGCTGGCGAGGAATCAATGTTTAAAGCCGGGTCTTTAGCTCTGACTGAAAAATTATATTGACCGTCGGGTAAATCAATAAAGGTTTTAGGGGATTGACAGTTCTCCCATTCACTTCCATTAATTTTACACTCAAAAGTAGAATTTTCTTCGTCAGAAAAAAAAATAAAATTGGCTTGTTTTTGGTTT
The DNA here is from genome assembly GCA_002772575.1 of Parcubacteria group bacterium CG10_big_fil_rev_8_21_14_0_10_35_15. Classification (GTDB taxonomy): domain Bacteria; phylum Patescibacteriota; class Minisyncoccia; order Minisyncoccales; family GWA2-46-15; genus GWA2-46-15. Next base: position 1,609 of record PFDL01000005.1, on the reverse strand, counting down.
GTTAAAAGAGAAGGATGAGTTAAAATTTCGGTTTGGGGAGGAATAGTATCAATTTGCCATTGATATTGAGCCGGAGTAAGATCAATATTTTGGCTGATATCTTTTGCTCTAACCTGGAAAACGCGGAATCCGTCTAAAAGATTAGAATATTGTTGGGGAGAAAAACAGGCCTGCCAACTTTCTTCATCCAGTTTACACTCAAAAGCAGAATCTGCTTCGCTGGAAAAGAAGGTA
>PFDL01000005.1:0-1344 GCA_002772575.1 Parcubacteria group bacterium CG10_big_fil_rev_8_21_14_0_10_35_15 | reverse complement strand
TGGCTTTAGGAGTAGAAAATTGAATTTCAAAATCGCTTGAATTATTATCTGCGTCTTGATAACCCGCTCCCTCAACCCATTTTCTGCCCAAACTTTGATCTTTATCTGGATTTTGAGAAAACGGAGAACCCTCCAGGAAAGGATTGGTGCTGCTTCCCCAGGCTAAACTATCCAAGAGATTTCCATTTTTATCAAAAAAAGCCAAGCTATTATTTTTAGCTAAAGTTTGAGTGCTGGTAGCGTCTGGTAAGATTAAACCGGAAAAAGCGTAATCAGAATTCGCCCAGAGAAAATAATCATTGGCAAGGATAATATTGCCTAAGGGAAATACCCTGACTGAAAACTCGCTCCCGGTTGAAGTTCTTTTCTTAAGCTGAAACCCAGAAATATTAATATTTTCTGGATTTGGATTATAAAGTTCGATGAAATCGTAATTTGAAGAAGTTGCGGTATCAATCTGAATTTCGGAAATTAGGATTTTTAAATAAGAAGGCGAAGGCAAACTGGGACTGGGGTTGACGGCGCCACCAGTATAAATTGGCGTTTCAACATAGCCTGGACTATTTTCGCTTTTTGGCGTGCCACCGGGATTCGCGCTTGTCTGCCAGCCAAAATCCGATTTCCTTTCCATTGTTCTTTTTGAAGAATTGTTTCCGGCCGGCCAATCGGGGATAGCAATGATTTCATCTTGAAGCTGGCAATTTCCATCAAAAAAATAAAGAGCTTCATTGATATTGGAAAGACCGCCGGTATAAATCAAGTCGGCAATTTTTCCCGGAACCGTCTCGTCATTTGTTCTCTCTAAAAGAAAATATCCGCTTAAAAGGAGCTTAGCTCCTTTTGGGAAAATTATTTTAATATCCTGATTTTTGTCTAAAAGTTGCCAGTCAGTTAAATCAATCTGGCTGCCCGAGATATTTTTCAACTCAATCCATTCGTCGCTGGCCGAATTTGTGGTTCCCATCCAAGCAACTTCGTTAATAATAACCTTGTTTTTTAAGGGTAAACTGCCCTGAAGCTTATCACATTTTACTGCTAAAAGCGGACTTGGAGACGGAGAAGGACTTGGGCTCGGACTTGGAGTTGGAGTTGGAGTTAAGGTCGGAATTGGAGATAGGCTAGGAGTCGGACTTAAGGTCTGAGTTGGAGATGGGGTAATGCTTGGGCTTGGACTTATACTTAGAGTCGGAGTTAAAATTGGAGTTGGACTTAAGCTCTGGCTCAAGTTTTTAGTCGGACTAACACTAGGAAAAGATGCTGGGATAATAACAAAATTAGGTGTTTCTATTGGCGCTTGAGAAGAAAGCTTATCTATTAAAAAACCAGTAGCGGCTTTAAGGTTAA
>PFDL01000049.1:694-6843 GCA_002772575.1 Parcubacteria group bacterium CG10_big_fil_rev_8_21_14_0_10_35_15 | reverse complement strand
GAAAAAGAAGAATCTATCTCATCAGTAGATACTCCAGAAAAACACAAAAAAGAATCTTAGATTTTAATTTCTAGTTTTCTAAAATTAATTATGTCTCTACGCTCTCCAAAAACCTCCATTTTCATTTTAATAGCAATGGCGATTTTGGTTTTTTCTTTTGTATTCGTTTCAGCCCAAACTCCCGAAGAAGAAAGAAAAACCCTTGAAACAGAATTAAAAACTCTTGAAGATCAAATTGCTAAATATGAAAAAGATATGGGAGGAGTTCTTCAGGAAAAGAAAACTCTTCAGAATCAAATAAGTTTTTTACAAAATAAAATCAAAAAGTTGAATCTTCAAATCGGTCAAGGAAACTTGATGATTAAAGATATTGGCATTCAAATTCAAGGAACTGAAAAAGAAATCAATGTTACTTCAGATAAAATATCTGAAACCAGATTTGCCCTAAAAGAATCACTAAGAATTTTAAATAAAGAAAGCAAAAAGGGGGATATTGAAATTCTACTCGGAAGCGAACAAATGTCTGATTTCTTCACTCACCTGACTAATCTTGAAACTTTAAATTCTAAAATAAGCGGCTCTCTCACAAATATAGAATCTCTTAAAATTTCTCTTGAAAAAGAAAAAGGGAATTTAGATATAGAAAAAGAAGATTTACGCAAAGTTATCGGTATTCAAGTCTTGCAGAAAAAAGATAATGAAAGCAGTAAAAAACAACGAGAGATTATCTTAAAAGAAACTAGCGGTAAAGAAACTCTTTATCAAAAATATCTTGAAGAAACAAAAGCAAAGGCTGCCCAAATAAGATCCAGAATTTTTGAAATAATTGGCATTCCCCAAGCCCCAACTTTCATTCAGGCATATGAAATTGCTAAATTAGTCTCTAAAAGCACTGGCATAAGACCAGCTTTTATTTTGGCAATAATTACTCAAGAATCAAATCTTGGAAAAAATGTCGGTCAATGTAATTGCCCAACCTGTAAATATCCAGATATCGGTTATAAAGAAATTATGAAAAAAAGCCGGGACTGGCAACCATTTCTTCAAATTACACAAGAACTGGGCAAAAATCCAAATACTACCCCTGTTTCTTGTCCTATGTATATTAATGGCAAAAGAATGGGTTATGGCGGCGCAATGGGACCAGCTCAATTTATTCCATCAACATGGATGATGTATAAATCAAAAATTGAAGCAATAACAGGAAAAAAACCGGCTGATCCCTGGAACATTTATGATGCTTTCTTAGCAACTGCTTTATATGTTAAAGATTATGGGGCTGCGTCTCAAAAAGAAAGCGACGAATGGCGGGCAGCTATGATCTATTTTTCCGGAAGCACTAATACTAAATACCGCTTTTATGGGGATTCAGCGATCAATATAGCTAGGAACTTAGAAGAAGATATTAAAACAATCAACAACTAAAGACCCTTTTGCAATTCATTAATAATAGGATCTAATTTTCCTTTTAAAATTTCTTCTAAATGATGCCAGCTTTTTTTAATACGATGATCGGTAACCCTGTCTTGGGGAAAATTATAGGTTCTGATTTTCTCTGATCTCTTAGCTTGGCCAATTTGAGCATTTCTAGAACCAGAAACACTGGTTTCCTCGCTCGTTTTCTGTTGCTCTAAAATCTTAGCCGCTAAAATAGCTAAAGCGCTTTCTTTATTCTGAAGTTGATTTCTTTCTGTCCTGGAAACAATAATAATTCCAGAAGGAATATGAGTAACCCTGACTGCTGTTTTCCTTTTATTAACATTTTGACCGCCTGGACCAGATGCATTAAAAAAATCTACCTTAATATCGCTTTGTTTTATTTTAAGGTCTTCAATTTCTTTGGGCTTCATTAAAACAGCTATTGTGGCGGTTGAAGTATGAACTCTGCCTGATTTTTCTGTGTCAGGAATCCTTTGAACCCGATGAACTCCGGCTTCGTGTCTTATTAAATTAAAAACATCGCTATTGTCTCTTCTCTTAAAAGAAGGTTTCAACTCAAAAATAATTTCTTTTATACCGCCTATTCCAGTCGTAGAGGAATCTAAAACAGTTGTCTGCCAATCTTGAGATCTAGCAAACCCAGAATACATTTGAAATAAATTTTCGGCAAATAAAGCAGCCTCTTCGCCCCCAACTCCAGCCCTAATTTCAATAATGGCCGCTGTTTTTTTAGAAGAACTCTTTTTAAATTCATCTAATTTTTTAAACAAATCTTCCAACCCTGTTCTTAATTTCCTTTTTCTCTCCCTTAATAGATTCTGCTCTTCAGATACTAGAGAAAGCAATTCATTATCTTCTTTCGCAGATATAATTGATTCGTTTTCATTAATTTGCCTTTCAATTTCCTCAACAACTGTTTTGTTTTTCATTATCAATTCCAATTGAGATTTTCTTTTTGAAAGATAATCAAAACGCTCAAGGTCTGAAACCACGTCTGGATCGCTAAGTTCTTCGATTAATTTCTGATAATCCTGCTCTATTTGTTGATAATTAGAGTCCATTCTCGAACAAGCCAACTATTTATTCTTTTTGGCTAATCTGTTCTTAAATTTCTGAACCTGACCAGCTTTATCCATAATCTTTTCTTTGCCGGTATAAAAAGGATGACAATTTGAACAAACCTCTGTTTCTATTGAATCCTTCACTGAACCAATAGTAAAAGCATTGCCACAGCTACATTTTACTTCTACGTCTTTATGATATTTTGGATGAATATCTTTTTTCATATGATACAAATTATTTATCTAAGAATATACTCTTTAAACGCAAAAAGAATTAAAACCAATAATATAACGAAAAATAGAATATCTAATGTTTTATTCATATATTTTATATATTCTATTATTCTATACTAATAATTTAAAAAGTAAACCCCGCACCATTTTATCTAAATTTTCATTATTAACTTAATTATTTTAATTTTCTATTAAATTAAAAATAAAATGGTGCAGGGTAAACCCAAGCTAGTTGCCTTGGTTAAAAAATAATGCTATATAAACAGATAGACACATTAGTTGTTTTTTTTATTACAAGATAAAAGATTAATTCCTTGCCTAAACTAGAATCACAAATCAATATTGATCCAAAAGAAATGCTTGAAACTGGCATGCATTTTGGCCATCGAACCTCCGTCACTCATCCAAAAATGAGGCCTTTTCTATTTGGCGCCAGAAACGGCATCCAAATTATTGATTTAGAAAAAACAGCTGAAAAATTAAAAGAAGCAATCAATTTTATCCAGAAAATAGTTAAAGACAATGGAAAAATCATTTTTATCGGCACCAAAATCCAGATAAAGAAGATTGTAGAAGCAACGGCCAAAGATTGCGGCTTTCCTTATGTAAACGAACGCTGGCTTGGTGGAACTTTCACTAATTTTGAAGTAATAAAAAAAAGAGTTACTTACCTTAAAAACCTGCAACAGCAAAAAAGAGACGGTTCATTAGAAAAATATACTAAAAAGGAGAAAGCTAAAATCGAAAAAGAAATTGCCAGTTTAGAAGAAAGACTGGGCGGTATTGTTGATATGGAAAAAATACCAGAAGCAATCTTTATCTGTGATATGAAAAAAGATTTATTGGCAATTAAAGAAGCCAAGATAAAAAATGTTAAAATTATCGGCATCAGCGATGTTAATATTGATCCGAGTTTGGCTGATTATGCAATTCCGGCTAACGATGATGCTATAAAATCCGTAAAATATATCTTAGATAAAGTCAAAGAAGCAATTTTGCAAGTAAAGCCAGAGCCAATGATTAAAGATGAAAAAGAATAGTTCAAAATTGTATGCCAGGTAGTGAAAACTCGACCCTTTCGCCAGAAAAAGTTAAACTACTTAGCAATTATCAAAAATTAATAAATAAAACTCGAAATATCGAATAAATTGGTAGTCTTGGCGAAACGGAGACTACCTAGTCGAGTTTCTACTACCTGATATGGCAAATATAGATCAATTAAAACAACTTCGCGAAGAAACATCGGCTCCAATTAAAGATTGCGCAAAAGCGCTTGATGAAGCTAATGGCGATATTCCTAAAGCTAAAGAAATATTAAGAAAATTAGGGAAGATTTTAGCTGAAAAGAAAACAGAAAGAGAGGTTAAAGAGGGGATAATTGACTCTTACCTCCACTCTAATAAGAAAGTAGGGGTAATACTGGAAATAAGATGCGAATCTGATTTTGTGGCAAAATCTGAAGACTTTCAAAACTTATCTCATGAAATTTGTTTGCATATCACGGCTGCCAATCCTTTGTTTGTCTCAGAGCAAGATATTCCAAAAGAAATACAAGAAAAAGAAAAAGCAATGTATACAGAACAAATGGCAAACTCCGGCAAAAACAAAAAGATTATGGACCAAATTATTGAGGGTAAGTGGATAAAATATAAGCAAGAAACCTGTTTACTTGAACAAAATTGGGTTAAAGACGATACAAAAAAAATAAAAGATCTACTCACTGAATCTATTGCCAAAATTGGTGAAAACATTGTTATTAGGGGCTTTAAACGCCTAAGCATAAGATAATGTTTAATTTCGTTAAAATCAAACTTTGTTTATCTTAGGAATCATTGTTAAAATAATCTTTGGCGCAAGCCTGATCGGCATGCTGGTGATTTTCTATAGGAAAACGCCTTTATTGGCAAATCTGCCAAAGACCAGCCCGGTTTTTGAAACAAAGAAAAGTGCTTTGACAAGCTTTCTAGAAACAACAAGAGAAAAGATAAAAAGCCGCTTTCCCTTTGAAATACTTTTACAAAAAATTCTCTCTAAAGTAAGGGTCTTTACATTAAGAACAGAGAACAAGATTTCTGATTGGCTTGAATTTTTAAGGACAAGGGCAAAGAAAAACAATACTAATAATGTAAAAGATGATAAGTATTGGGAGAAGCTTGAAGAAAAAAAAGAAAAATAGTAGGCCGGCATAGCTTCCTCCTTCGCCCTAATTACATTCGGGCTTCGGAAGGACGAGTATCAAACATTCTTGACTCTACTCGCCCATCGAAGCTCTGATGTAAATCAGAGCGTAGTTGGGCCGGCATAGCTCAGTGAATCGAAGGCTATTTGCCTTCAACCGTCGGTTTTGTCTGTCCTCATCGCTTAAGCCTGAGTAGCTCAGCTGGTAGAGCACCAGTTTTGTAAACTGGTTGTCGTCGGTTCGATCCCGACCTCAGGCTCTTGACAAATATCAAGTTATCTGCTATTGTATAATCATAAGAAATATCCTTGAGAGCGAGTCGCGCCTCAAGGAGAAATCCGACAAACCCTGAGCTTACCAATTTTTTGTGTGAGCTCAGGGCTTTTTCTTTTTACAAACGCTTGACAAAACAAGTTAATCTATTAAAATAACAATTAGCCATAAAGGATAAAAAGTGAAAGAACATTAACAATTGAATCTGAACGGAGCGAAGATTCACCCCGCCCTCTAGGCCTGTTTAATTTTAATTGGAGAGATTCAAAAAATAATATTTTTTGTCTTTCTTCAAACTTTATTTCCACGAGCATAGAGGGCGGGGTAAACTCACTATCGTTCATTTAGTTTTTCAGAGTTGATCCGATATTTATTACTTTCCGCGATGACGCAAGTCATTTCGGAATTATTTTGAGGATTTGATCCTGGTCCAGGATGAACGCTGGCGGCGTGGATAAGGCATGCAAGTCAAACGGTCAAGCACATAGCGCAAGTTATATGCTCGATAGTGGCGAATTAGTTAGTAACACGTAGATAATTTTCCCTAAGGACAGGCATAATTCATCGAAAGGTGGACTAATTCCTGATAATAATGAGGGGGCGCAAGCCATTCTCATTTAAACCGAGCACATAACTTATTTTATTTTTGTTTTTTAAGAAAACTAATTTTTATTCAAAATTTTTCTTAGAAGATATGTAAGATAAGTTATGTGCTCGGGCCATAGGATGAGTCTGCGACCTATCAGCTAGTTGGTTGAGGTAATGGCTCACCAAGGCAATGACGGGTAGGGGGAATGAGAGTTCGACCCCCAACGAGGGCACTGAGATATGGGCCCTACTCCTACGGGAGGCAGCAGTCGAGAATATTCGGCAATGGGGGAAACCCTGACCGAGCGACGCCGCGTGAAGGAAGAAGCCCCTCGGGGTGTAAACTTCTTTTATAGAGGAAAAACTCGCAAGAG
>PFDL01000049.1:0-520 GCA_002772575.1 Parcubacteria group bacterium CG10_big_fil_rev_8_21_14_0_10_35_15 | reverse complement strand
TTGAGCTGTTGGAGATACTATCTAGCTAGAGGATGTTAGGGGCTGACGGAACGGTCGGTGTAGGAGTGAAATCCATTGATATCGACCGGAACACCAAAAGCGAAGGCAGTCAGCTAGGGCAATCCTGACACTGAGAGACGAAAGCGTGGGGAGCAAAAAGGATTAGATACCCTTGTAGTCCACGCCGTAAACTATGGATACTGGCTACTTGAAGTGTCGACCCTTCAAGCGGCGAAGCTAACGCGTTAAGTATCCCGCCTGGGAAGTACGGCCGCAAGGCTAAAACTCAAAGGAATAGACGGGGATTCACACAAGCGGTGGATCATGTGGCTTAATTCGACAACAAACGAGGAACCTTACCAGGGCTAGAAATCCCACTAAAACCCCATAGAAATATGGGACTACCCACAAGGATAGTGGGACAGGTACTGCATGGTTGTCGTCAGCAGGTGCCGTGAGGCGCTCCCTTAAATGGGGAAACCTGCGCAACCCTTACTTGATGTTTTAAATGTCATCGAGA
>PFDL01000046.1:7670-7812 GCA_002772575.1 Parcubacteria group bacterium CG10_big_fil_rev_8_21_14_0_10_35_15 | reverse complement strand
ATCGTATTATCATCAAGTGTCTGAAAATCCACTGTTACTGATGTAACAGTCCCCACCTCATCCTGAGAATAATATCTTTTGCCGATATTGCCACGCTCATCCCAGGCGGTGTGAAACACCGGTCTGAGCTTATCGAAGACCA
>PFDL01000046.1:6884-7545 GCA_002772575.1 Parcubacteria group bacterium CG10_big_fil_rev_8_21_14_0_10_35_15 | reverse complement strand
AGAATAGCTAAAAACGTTCTTTCAACTCCCATTGAAGGCTCAATAACATGAGGGAAAAACTTAGTTCCGACCTCGTTAATGAAAGACAAGTCTTGCCCAGATTTTTCACTGTGATTTTTAAGATCATAATCGGTTCTATAAGCTAATCCCCAAAGCTCTTTCTGGCCAAAGGGAAAATCATATTCTAAATCAATGGTTTTTTTAGAATAATGAGAAAGCTCGGAAGATTGATGCTCTCGTTCATGAATTTTATCATCTGAAAGCCCAATTAATCCGGCAAAATCATGCATTTTCTTTAACCAATAATCAAATCTTTCTTCCCACTCGCTGGAAATAATAAAATACTCAAGCTCTTGTTGTTCAAACTCTAAATCGCGGAAAATAAAATTACCAGCCGTTATCTCGTTTCTAAAAGCCTTGCCGATTTGGGCAATACCAAAAGGTATTTTAGGATGAAAAGAATCAATAATATTTTTAAAGTTTACAAAAATAGCTTGAGCCGTCTCTGGCCGAAGATAAGTTGTTGAAACGCTGTCTTCAGAGGCTCCTAAAAATGTTCTAAACATCCCGTTAAATTTCTTCGGTTCGGTTAAAACGCCATTACATTCGCCGCATTTTTTTAAATCTTTAATTTGATCAGCCCGAAATCGCTTATGACAAC
>PFDL01000046.1:0-6663 GCA_002772575.1 Parcubacteria group bacterium CG10_big_fil_rev_8_21_14_0_10_35_15 | reverse complement strand
TTCTGGCATATTACTGAACAATTCCTTGAGTAGAATTAAATCCCTGATCGCTTAAAGCGCCTGTGTTAATAGTTTTAGTTTCTGACTCAATCTCATTTTGGGTCCAAGTATCATCCCCAAAAACCCTGGCCATACTGATAATCTCCGGCATCTGACCTAGTTGAGAAGAATTAGGAACCAATGAAATCTGAAAAGAAAGATTAGCGCTATCGCTACCGTTACCCCCCTGACCAGCCATAACTTCACCAACCTCCCAAATTATTTCTCTTGATTGAGAATCAAAAAGAAAAGAAGAATCGCGAGGCAATAACTGACCAGTCAAACTTACCCAAGCAGGCAAAGTTGCTCTTACTTTAACATTCCTTAAATCATTATAGAAATTTTTCAACTTCCAATTAATAGTAAAAGCAGTCGGCAAACCAACTCTTAATGGCAAACTACCGGAACTCGGGAAAGAATCGCTTGTAAAAAATGCTTGTTGATCAAGATCTATTTTTGAACTCACCTTGATAGAAAACTCTTCTTTGGCGGGAAAAAGACTAATACTATCCTTCAAAACTAAATTTTTATCTTTCGGTTTAATGACAGGCAAGTCTTCTTTAAGATTTATCCAAAACTCTACCTTACCCTCTTCGTTCTCATCTAAAAATTTTAATTGTGGATTTTTTTTCCAGTCCCAAATCATAGAACTGTCTCCTTGATGATATTCTGCATTTAGAGATTTTAAAGTGGTTAAATCAAATAAAGAACTGTTTAAATCAATTGCCAAAAATAAATTCTCAAAAGGAGAAGAACCAATGTTTTTGAAAAAAACTTCATAATGAAGAAAATCCCCTGGATTAGCAGAATAATCAGAAGAACCATTAACCAATTGAGAAAGATAAATCGTTGGCTTAATAATTTCTGCTCCCTTTGTCGCTTCTTTTAACATAACGAAATTCCCTTCTGTCCACATACCAAAGCTGGCCTTAAAGACTTTTTGCTCTCCAATATCACCATTAATTTTTCCAAAAATCCTAATCCGACCGCCTTCAGCTTTATTTAAAATCGGTACCTGCCACTCATTATTTTCTAAGGCCTTCGGACTACTGTCAGAAAATTCAAACCCGGAAGGATAATCTATTTTAACCCTTAATTGAGACAGCGGATAATCAATATTAGAGAAATAGTTCAGAGAAAAACTAAAGTCTTTTTCTGTCTCAATTTTTGAAGGAAGATCAAGTTCAAAGGTTAACGGAGAAAACTTTATAACCGTAGTTTGAGTAGTAGAAACCTGATACTTAGCTTTTAAATTTTTTGGCTGAAACTCTAGCCATGCTTTTGCTTTTTTTAATTCATTTTCTTGCCCCAAAACTCTACCAGAAAAAGTAATCGTCTTTTCTTCTCCGGGATAAATATCGTCTAGTTTTTGTTCAATTCTAATCTTATTGTCTTCAATAAGAGAATTTTCCGGAAATTCAAAAGTTAGTTTAATATTAGTCAGACTTATTTTTCCATTATTCTTATATTTCAGGACATAATCCATTTTCTGACCAACCTCTGTAGTATCTGATCCTAATATTTCTAATTTTAAAATATCTTTAGAAAAAGCATTTCTTTGAAAATACCAAAATCCAGCCACAACGATCACTAAACTAAAAATAATAATGTAACGAATAACTTTTTTGTTCATCTTTTTTCGTAAATATAATTAAAATACCTTTTACTAATAATTTTTAAATTTTGAATTATACTTAAATCAATTTTTAACCTCTTGAGAACTTGCCAATCTTGATCAAGCTCATTATTCATCATAAGTCTCAAAACCTTTAAGGTTCTAATATCAATCTCGCCTATCCTTGTTTTTACCTTATTGAGACAATTTTTACAAACCAATCCACCTTCGCCGACAATCCAAAAAAATCTGTTTAGCATAACCTTTTTTCTGCAAAAAACGCATAATTTCAATTCTGGCGCATATCCCAGAACACTCAAAAGATTCCAGAAAAAAAAGTAATAAATTAATTGAGCCTTAATTGAGGTCAATTTCTCGGATTCTAGATTCTTAAAAAACGCATTAAGTAATTGCCAAAGCTTTTCATCTGCTTCTTGATTTTTTACCAAAGCATTAAAAACTCTACTAAAATTGTAAGCCAAACGTAATTTGAAAAGATCTTTTCTAATGCCATCAAGTCTTTGGATTAAGATCGCGTCAGTCAATGTTTTTAAAGCCTTGCCCTGAATAAATTCTATTTCTGAAAGATAAAAAACTTGAATAGAACTCCTTAATTTAGAATTTAACCTACGGACAGCTTTAGCCGAAACTTTAATTTTGCCAAAATCCTTGGTATAAATTAAAAAAACCTGGTCTGCCTCATTAATATTTTCTCTCTTGAGAATATAGCCAATGGTTCGATGGTGAATAAACATGAAAAATTATCATGCTTTTTTAATCCCAAACCAAAGCTTATCTTTTTCAAACTCAATTTCTTTCTCTAAATCAAACCCAGATCCTTTACTATTAGTTGCATCTAATGATTTTCCCAAAGTCTCTTTTAAAATGATCGATTTATTTCTTTCAATCAGCAACTCATAATTTTCTGAAGCTGAATAACTGATGACAATGCTGTCTCCTGGCTTAAAACCGGCTAATTTTCTCATTTCTTGAATATTCCTGATAATTTCTCTTAAAAGCCCTTCTTGCTTTAGCGCTGTTGTGATTTTTGGGTTTAACCATACTTCTTCTTCAATATTATCGTCAAAAACTATTTCTTTAACATTCACTTCTTCTCTTATTAAATCCAAAAGTTCTTGATCATATTTTATTGTTTCGTTTTTAATCTTTAGTTCAGATAACGGCTGTCTTACCTTAATCGCTAGTTTTGCTCTTTCGGCCAAAGCTAAAGCAGAAATATTTCTAACAATAACTATTTTTTCTTCTAATTTATCATCTATTAATTTTTCCTCAAATTTAGGCCAATCTTCCAAATGAACAGACTCCTTATCGTTAACCAAATCTTTGTAAATATCTTCGCTTAAAAAAGGAATTAATGGCGCCACTGTCTTGGTAAACAAAACCAAAACCCTATAAAGAACGCTTAAAGCTTTTTTGTTTCCGGCTTTCAGTCTGTCGCGATTTCTCCTAATATACCATCTGGATAAATCATCTAAAAATTCAGGCACCAATCTAACCGATTCTGGAATGTGATAATCATCTAAAAAATTAGTAAAGCTTTTTAAAAACCGATTAGCTCGGCTCAAAATCCAAAGGTCTAAAAGATTATGAGTTGAATTGTCTAATTCTTTTTTAGGATCAAAACCGTTAAAATCGGCAAAAATCTTAAAATAATTATAACAATTCCAATAAATAAGATTTATCTTTTTAACCTGTTCTTTGACGCCCTGTTCTGACATATTCATATCCTGACCAGCCATTGTCGGACTTCCCATTAAATAAAGTCTTAGAGCGTCGCCACCATGTTCTTCAATTAGTTTTCTCGGATCCGGATAATTATGAAAAGACTTGCTCATTTTTCTGCCATCAGTTCCCATAATAACTCCGGAAACAACTACATTTTTAAAACAATTAGAATCAAACAAAACAGTTGAAAGAACGTGTAAGACATAGAACCAAGCTCTAACTTGGCCAGTGTATTCTGAAATATAATCTGCCGGAAAACTTTTTTCAAAATCCTCTTTATTTTCAAAAGGATAATGCCTTTCAGCATAAGGCATAGACCCAGAGTCCAGCCAACAGTCCAAAACCTCTTTGACTCTCATCATCTTACCGTCACATTTTGAACAATCAAAAATTATTTCATCAATAAATGGGCGATGTAAATCTTTTACTTTTTGCTTGCTTCTGGTTTCAATATCAATAATGGAGCCGAATACTTCCCTGTTATCGCATTTATCACATTCCCAAACCGGCATAGCTGTAGCCCAATAACGAGTTCTGGAAATACACCAATCAGGAGCAGTTTTAATTCCTTCCGCAAAACGACCATTTTTAAAATGCTCTGGAACCCAATGAATATTTTGATTATTATTTAAAAGCTTTTCTTTTACTTTCTGAACATCAATAAACCAACTCTCTTGAGCGCGATAAATTAACGGCGTTTCGCACCGATAGCAAAAAGGATATGAATGAATAATCTTCTCTTTTTTAAAAAGTAAATTTCTGGCGATTAAATCATCAATAATTAATTTTTCCGCTTCCTTAACATAAATTCCTTGGCATATTTTCACTTCAGAAGTAAATTTTCCTTCCTCATCAACATTAACAATGATCGGCAAACCATATTGTTTACTTGAAGCCATATCAACTTCTCCAAAAGCGCCATTAATAGTAACTATACCGGTTCCGTCCTGCTCGGAAACGTAATCGGCCGGATAGGTTTTAAAGTCTTTAATTCTGTTGTTGTAATAATTAAATACATGCTCGTAATTTAAACCAATTATATTTTTGCCTGTTAAATCAATAATGGTTTTATATTCCAAACCTTCCATTGTTTTTTCTATTGTGCTTTTGGCAATAATATAATACTCATTTTTAGTTTCTATTATCTGATATTTAAAGCTTTCTCCAATAGCCAAACCCATTACGCTAATACAACTCCAAGGCGTGGTTGTCCAAGCCAAAAGATAACAAGGCTTTTTAAGACCATATTTATTTAAAAACTCGGGGCTAATCACTTTAAATTTTATAGTAATGGCTGTATCTTCTCTATCTGCGTAGGAATTATCCATAGCAATCTCAAAATTTGAAATCGGAGTTGAGCATCTTGGACAAAACAGAGAAATCCTCATACCTTTATAAATCAAGTTTTGATCATAAAGTTTCTTAAAAGCCCAAATAACCGACTCCATATAAGAAAGATCCATTGTTCTATAAGCATTGTCCATATCTACCCAACGGCCAATATGATCAATATACCAATTCCATTCTGCCGATGTCTGAGAAACATAGTCCTTGCACTCATTAATGAATTTTAAAAGTCCAATTTTCTCTATATCCCGCCTGCCTTTTAAGCCAAGTTTTTGTTCTACTTTATTTTCAATCGGCAAGCCGTGACAATCCCAACCCCAAACCCGCCTGACTCTTTTCCCTTTCATTGTCAGATATCTTGGAATTATGTCTTTAGCGATACTGCCGAGCAAATGGCCATAATGAGGCACGCCCGTCACAAAAGGCGGACCATCATAAAAAGAAACTGAATTGTCTTTGGAGCGGTTTTCAATAGATTTTTCAAAAATCTTGTTTTTTTTCCAAAACTCCAGTATTTTTTCTTCTCTTTCCGGAAAATTAATCTCTGACATACAATTTAATTAATTTTTCTTAATTCTCCTTTTTTAATATATTCTTTTTTCTTAAAAATTATGTCTATAAGCTCTTGATTAGTTGATTCCTGAATTAATCCGTCAAAAAGCCACAAACTATCACCATGACCAACAATTAAAATATTCTTGCCTAGATATTTTGCTTCTATTTCTTCTAAAAAAACAGATAATCTCTCTTTAACGCTATTCCAACTTTCTCCGTTTTTCGGCGCTAGTTCAAACCTTTTAATCGGATCTGAAAATTCATCATAAAATCTTACTTTTGGTTTACCGGAACAATCCCCTATATCTGTATCGCCAAGTTTGATATCAGCAATAATTTTTAAATTTAATGCTTTAGCCACTATTTCAGCCGTCTGTTTTGTTCTCAAATAATCTGAACAAAAAATCAAATCAATCTTTTCTTTTTTAAGACTTTTAGCAACAAGTTTAATTTGAGAAATACCTTGTTCGCTCAAAACAACAGATGTTTTATTGTCAAAAGGATAACAAATATCAGAATGCCCCCAATTAGTTTCTCCGTGTCTCAAAACAAAATAATGATTTTTCAATTTTATCATATTTCTTAAGATAACATTGTTTTAGCTTTATTTCAATCAAAAATTCAGCCTAATTTAACAAAAAACTACATTTTTTCTGGAACTTGTATTCCTAAAAGCAAAAGACCATTTTTAATAACCTGACCGACAGCGTTTGTCAAAGAAAGGCGAAATTGCTCTTCTGGCTCGTCTAAAATCTGACATTTTTGATAAAAAAGATTGAATTTCTGACAAAGCTGAAATAAATAATTACAAAGAAGATTAGGCGCCATCTGCTCGGCTGACTTTATTAAAACCTCCGGGAATCTTGTTAACCATCTTAAAACCAGTAATTCTTCAATTTTCGGTTCTATAAATTTTTTCTCATCAAATTTAATCTTTTTATTTTTCATTTTTGCTTTTTCCAAAACGCTTTGGCATCGAGCATACACATATTGAAGATAAGGTCCGGAATCTCCTTTCATATTAAGAATCTCTTCCCAATTAAAAACAATTTCGGTTTTTGGTTCTCTTTTAAGATCATTATATTTCAAAGCGCCTATAGAAACTATGTCAGCAAGACCTGTATCTCTAGAGCCAAGTTCTATTGCTTTTTTTTGAGCTTCCTCAAGCACTTCTTCCATCCAGATAGTATTACCCTTTCTTGTCGACATTTTTCCTTCTTTAAATTTAATCAAACCATGCCCAATATGGACTCTTTTCCCATCTTTATACCAACCAAGAAGTTTTTCCATTTCAAAAAGTTGTTGAAAATAAAGCGTTTGTTCAACGCCAACTTCATTAACAATTAAATCCGGATTATATT
>PFDL01000009.1 GCA_002772575.1 Parcubacteria group bacterium CG10_big_fil_rev_8_21_14_0_10_35_15 | reverse complement strand
CAGTTTTTGCTGTTCGTTAAACCTTTCTGCCTGGTCTAGCGGGTCATTTAATTCGCTGTAACCATTGCCTAATTCGCTGCCGGCAATAATTACCTGGAATCTTTGAGTTAATTCAGGATTTTTTTCGCTTTTTTTAGCCAAAGGTGAAACCGCAACCGGGACATTAATTAAAAATCCTGGGCCGCTAATTTTCTTACGGCAGTATTTCCAAAGACTGTCCATTCCCCTGCCAATATTAAAACCTTTTTTATCGTAATCAATCCCTAGTTTTTTGAGTTTTACTTTAACTTCTTTGATACCGGTGTCCAAGATATTAATGCCGGTATTTTTTTGAATAATTTCCTGATAATCATATTTTTCCCATTTTTTATTTAGATCAACATCAAAGCCATTTATTTTGAATTTTAATGTTTTAAAAGTTTTTTTGGCCACTTCTTTATACATTTCTTCGACTAAATTCATGCCATCTTTATAATCTGCATAACCCCAATAAAATTCCATTTGAGTGTAGTCTTGTAAATGTTCAGCGCTGATGCCTTCGTTTCTGAATTGGCGGCCAAGTTCAAATGTTTTTTCAAAGCCGGCGACCATGAGCCGTTTTTGCCAAAGTTCTCCCATGGAAATACGTAGATAAACGTTCATATCCAAAGCGTTGTGATGGGTTAAAAAGGGTCTGGCATCAGCTCCGCCCGGCACGGTTTCAAGAACCGGCGTTTCCACTTCAAGGAAGCCATGTTTGAGCATAAACTCGCGCATAGTTTGCCAGAAAACAGCTCTTTTCTTAATCATTTCTTTGACCTCGGGATTGAAAAGAATGTCTAGATAGCGTTTGCGTAGTTTTTCTTCGGTGTCTTGCAAGCCATGCCATTTTTCCGGCAAAGGCCTGATTGATTTTGTTAAAATTCTGAAATCAATGGCATCAATGGTTTTTTCGTTTGTTTTACTTTTAATTAAATTTCCTTTTAATTCTATGAAATCGCCAACATCAAAATAATCAATAAAAAACTGATAGCCTTTTTCACCTAATCGGTTTTCTCGCAACATGCCTTGAATCTCTGCGGAACCATCTTCTAATCGCAGAAATGTTATTTTTCCATGTTGGCGCAATGATCTAATTCTGCCAGCTAAGACGATTGATTCTTTTGTTTTAGTTAATTTATTAAAATTAATTAAAGCATCGCTTAAACGGTAAGCCCGTTTGGTTTTAGCCGGATAACCGGGAAAACCAGCCATTTCCAAGGCTTTTAGTTTTTTGATTCTTATTTTCCTAATTTCTTCAAGAGTTTTTTCTATCATTATATGATTATAACGGAAAACTAGATTGGATTCAATGTAGTGTATGTATCACACAAGACTATATTTTTAAAGTTATCAAATTAAATTATTATTCCCCTGGAGAAACCCATTCGCTTTTACGCATAGTTTTTTTGTTCTCATCGTTATTAAGTTCATTTTTATAAAAAAAATATTTTAATGCATTCACCGTTTGTTGCATATTTTTTTCTTTAATAATAATGGATATTTCGGTAAAAGTAGAGACGATTTCAATTATATTTATTCTTTTGCCAGCCAAGGCGCCTATTAAGGCGTAAATCACATTAGGAACCTTGATATAGTTTTCTTTGTTAAATCTAACCGTGATAGCAACTAAACTTTCGTAAATTCCTTTTGGTTGAACTCCGAAATGCTTTAGTATTTTATTTTTAAGATTAGCAGAAACAATCAGGGAGATTTCGCTTAATCCGTAAGTGATCGTGAAAAAACCATTTTCTGGTAATAATTTTTGATCTAATTTGGAAGCAATTCTGAATAGTTTTGCGGTCCTGTCGTATGAGATTTCAACTAATGGCGATTTTATATTCATATCCTCAATAATTATTGATGGACGAAGTGGAGGAATATTATTAAGTTTTTTCTTCATTCTCGATAAAGCAATGACAATCGCGCCAACACTAGCTTGTTTGCGTGATTTTTCCGAAACTAATGATTGGATTTTTTTTGCATAAGCGCTCAAATTCAATATCCCCATACGAATAGCTTCAAGGGATATTTCGTCGCTATTAATAATTTCAAATACGATATCAGATATCTTTATCATAAGATTATTGTAGTATTTATTACAATCTTTGTCAAACGTAACAATTATTTAAATATTTGACGCTTTATCTGCTATCGTTTAGACTTGCTATCATAGCCAAGATAAACAAAAATCTTCGGGAAAAACTATAGGTATTATTTCATAAAATCGTGGGTTACCCGAAAAACAAATTATATGCTACCATTACAATTTCGATCATCAAGGATATTCAGGGGCGCACCAATTTATTGCGAACAAATCGAGGGGGTTACTTACGGAATTAATCCCTTAGATTTTTTATCTCTAAATTTTCCTCCGTTATGCAACTATCGTTGTAATTTTTGTCTTGCCTCCGGAACTATAGATGATCCGACTGCTCGTCTGAATAAAATCAAACAGGATTCTCTAACTCCCAATGAATATACCCGTATTATCCAAGAAGCCAAGGGTTTAGGAACAAGGATTATCGAAATATCGGGAGAAGGAGAACCGACTCTTCCCGTGTTTCGCTCTCGTTTTTATCATATTATTAATCAAGCAACCAAAAATAATATCCATACGGTGATATATACTAACGGCTTCTGGCTCGACAAGAATTTATTAAATTTTCTTAAGAGCAGAAATACTTCTTTAGTGCTAAGTGTCAAATATATGAATATGAAAAAGTATAACGAGACGGTTGGTGTAAATAATGCGTGGAAAAAAGTAAAGAAAAATATTATTATGGCTTGTCATATTCTTGGCGGATACACCGAAGAAAATAAAATAAAAGTCTATAGATTGGCCATCAGCAGCACCATTCTTAATGACAATTATGATGATAATCTTCAATTACGGCAATTCTGTAAAAAACAAAAAATACTATTTCATTTATCTACTCTTATCCCTCATGGCAAAGAAGAAAAAACAACCGTAGATTTTGCGAAACAAAATTTCCTTTCAAGAAAATTGTCATTTAGCTCTATTATTATGGCAAATAGCTCTGTCGGAAAAATTGGATTTCCCGCTTGTGGAACATTTTATTATGGATTGGGAATTAATTACGATGGGCAGGTTCTTTTTGACGCCCATGCCGATGACACAAGAGGAATAATCGGCAACATTAAGAAAATTGGTCTTATCGAAGCGTTAAGGCGTCAAAGAAGAATGAGGGACTTTTTTTATAAGAAAGGAGGAAGTTCTTACTGTCCTTTACGTGACCCATTATATGAAAAGTTTGTTAATAACTATAAAAAAGAAGGTGATGAAACCTGCATAAATTGTTTCGCAGTTTCTCGACGCAAAACTTCATCTATCTAAACATGAAAAATCTGAAATTTGATCTCGATAACTTTATTAATCCCGATGAAATTGTTTCCTATGAAGATTGTTTAAAATGCAGAAAATGTTGTATTTTTCCTAAATCCATTCCAGGAGGAGCGCCGATTATAACTAAAAGCGAATTTAAATCTATAAGTTTAGCAGAGGAACAACGGTTGAAAGTTAATGGTTTGGGCGAAAATACGTTTCAATTTGTGCTCATTTCTGATAACGATTTTCTGAAATGCCCGTTTCTGAAAAAAAGTTCTTATCAATGTGAGATTTATGGAAGACATCCATTTGATTGCAGAATCTTTCCTTTTATGCTGGTCAGGAGAACCAATAAATCTGGAGTTTATTTGAGTTATGACAAAACTTGTTTAGCTATAGTTCGAATAAAAAATTTACCAGTTTTTATTAACTATTGCCAAGAATTGCTTAATCTATTTTCAACGAGAAAAGCTAGGGTGTTCTTTAAGAAGTATCCTGAATTAATACTTAATGAGAGAAATCTTGGAAAATACAAGCTGGGCTATGTGGGCATGTTGTCATGGGATAACTGTTAACCTATAGATAGAATTTTATATTTTAAAATTCCATTAGGTGTTTTAAATTGACCAATTTGATCTTTTCTTTTTCTCATTAATTCTATTCCCAGCGGAGACTGATCTGAAATTCTTCCCTGAATAGGATCAGATTCGTTTGGTCCGACTATTTCAAGTTTAATTTCTTCATCGCCTAATAATAATGAAACTTTAGATCCCAAAGAAATGAAATCGTTATTAATGTTTTTTTGGATTATTTTTGCGCTTTTTAAGATTCTTTCTAATTCCATGATTTTGCCCTCCATAAATCCTTGAGCTTCTTTAGCTTCATGATATGATGCATTTTCTTTAAGGTCGCCAAAAGCAATAGCATGTTTTAAGCTTTCTGCGATTTCTTGACGTTTAGTGGTTTTTAGAAATTCTAGTTCTTTTTTCAATTTTTCTAAGCCCTCTGGAGTAAATTCATTCATGGTTTCTATTTAGTAAACCAAGTAGTGAAAACTCGAATGGGCGCTTTGCGCCTCGTCCGCCTTGACGGACGAAATTTTTAATTGTTCGAGTTTCTACTACTTGGTAAAATACCATCTTAAAGTTTCATTGGCAACCAATAAAGAAGCTGCTCTTAATCCTGGCACGCCTTCAATCATAATCGTTAAAACAATCTCTGGATTATCATACGGAGCAAAGACAGTAATCCAGTTGATATAGGTATTGTCTTTATTGGTCTGAGCAGTTCCGGTTTTAGCCGCTGCTTTAACTGGCAGATTAGCTAAAATAGATGAAGATCCGTAAATCACGCTATCTCTCATGCCCTCTCTGACAACTTGAAGATTTGCCGAATCAATTGGCAAGGCGCGCGTTAAAACCGGTTGAATTTCTTTAACAGTTTCTGGAGAATCAGGCGAGCCGCTGATAATTTTTTTTACAAGCTGGGGCTGGAAAAGATTGCCATTATTAGCAATAGCGACAAAGGAAGCGGCAACTTGTAATGGACTTACTTGTAAGAAGCCCTGGCCAATTGAAAGATTATAAGTGTCTCCGGTATACCAAGTTTCGTTAAGTGTTTTTTCTTTCCAATTATGATCTGGAATTAAGCCGGTAGTCTCTTGAGGTAGGTCAATCTTAGTTTTTTCTCCCCAACCAAATAGATTTAGATAATTTTTAATTTTAACTGATCCTAATCCGGGCTGGTTTTTATAGCCACCGCCAATAGTGTAGAAATAAACATTACAAGATACTGCTAGGGCTTTTCTCATATCCACCAAGCCATGTATTGCATTGTCGTGGTAGATATATGATATTTCAGGGTTATATTGATTTTTAACTTCAATATAGCCAATATCAATAATTTCTTTATCCGGAGAGATTATTTTTTCCTGAAGAGCAGCGGTGGCTGTTAATGGCTTTATAGTTGATCCGGAAGCATATTTTCCGGAAACAGCTCTGTTAAAAAGAGGTTGGGCCGGATCGTTTTTTATTTTCTGAAATGTTTCCTCAGAAAGATTTTGGGAGAATACATTATTATCAAAACTTGGCAGAGAAACTAATGCTAATACTCCTCCTGTTTTTGGATCCATAGCCACGGCAGCAGCTTTTTTAATACCGATATCATTAATTACTCTGGTTAATTCTTGCTGGAGCTTTTGTTGAAGATCGGCTTTTAGCCACAAAACTAAACTTTGACCTGGTTCGGGTTGACTAGTTATCCCTTCTTTTATCTTATTGCCAATAGCATCTTTTTGAATTTCAAAAATTCCAGGATTTCCCCTTAGAATTTCTTCA
Organism: Parcubacteria group bacterium CG10_big_fil_rev_8_21_14_0_10_35_15; assembly: GCA_002772575.1. Classification (GTDB taxonomy): domain Bacteria; phylum Patescibacteriota; class Minisyncoccia; order Minisyncoccales; family GWA2-46-15; genus GWA2-46-15. The sequence goes on along the minus strand of PFDL01000009.1, from coordinate 1,030 downwards.
TATGATTTTTCTAAACCTTGTTTCCCAATATAATCAGAAATAAAATAATTTTTTTCTGATAAATCTTTGAATTCTTCAGAATTAATTCTACCAGTATAGCCCAAAACTTGTGAGAAAAAGGATCCGTCTAAATAATTTCTAACAGTGTTTTTTTCTATTTGGAAACCGGCGAGATTATTAACTTCAGTTTCAAGAATAATTAGGGTTTCGTGATCAAGGTTCTCGGAAATAAGCATTTTTATTTCTTTTGAATCAATAATTTCCTTTTTTAAAATTTCGCTATCTTTTTCTATAACTGCTGGTATATCGCTACGCGTTATAATCCTGGCGACAGTTTCAATTTCTTTAGTTTTTTGGTCATCGTCTTTTAAAAGATCCCTTTTGTCTAAAACCAAATCAAAACTTGGCAGATTACTGACTAATTTTTCAAAAGATTGATCATAAATTATGCCCCGGTCAGCTCTAATGGGAGTTATTCTGGCAAAGTTTCTTTTAGCAATATTTGTATAGTTTTTTCCTTCTAAAATATTAAGTTGGAAAGTTTTTCCAAGCAAAGTGAGGAGAATAATTATAGAAAACACTAAAAGACTAATAAGAGTGTTTCTTGACGGCGGCACTTCAAATTTTAATTCTTTCATATCAGAGTTTTTCTGCCTTTTTTGAGTCAAGCCGTCCAAAAACACTTCTTGGGGTTCAAGCTCTTGCCTGCCTCTTTTTACAGCATATTTTCTGGGATTAATCATTTAGAAAGCTTTAGATAAAGGTATTTTTTGATAATAGCTTTAATAACTAATGAAGCGGCAACAATGATTATGGTATAAAAACCAAAAGGTTTTTCTAAAAAAACGTCTAGTAAAAATCCGGCTATTGCGCTTATAATAAAACCAGTCTTTTCTTGTTGGCTCTCAAAAAGATTTAAAAGTATAACAAAAACAATGACCAGATTCGGGAGATAATATAAGAATTTGAAATGAGCCAGAAAGCTGGTCTGAATAATTATTAAAAGATAAATGATGACGGCAGAAATAAT
>PFDL01000023.1:12271-12413 GCA_002772575.1 Parcubacteria group bacterium CG10_big_fil_rev_8_21_14_0_10_35_15 | reverse complement strand
GGCTCCAGCGCCTGGTGGAATAGGGCCACTTACAATTGCCTGTCTTATGGAGAACTTAGTGAATTTTAACTATAAATAGCGTTAGATTGATTTTTTACTTTTGTGCCGGGAGAGAGATTTGCACTCTCATGAGTTTTCACTC
>PFDL01000023.1:5431-12186 GCA_002772575.1 Parcubacteria group bacterium CG10_big_fil_rev_8_21_14_0_10_35_15 | reverse complement strand
CTTGCTCCCTTAGTTTTAGTTAAATAAGCGGCGATATCTTCTCCGTTTTTTGGTTTACAACATTTAGCCAAAAAGTAAGCTACTCTGGTTTTGCCTCCAATAACTATAATTGACTTTTCATTTTTTTGACTAATTAATTCTTTTTTTGTAATCTTGGCAAATTTATTTTCTGGGAAAAATCTTTGTTTTAATTCGATAAAAATATTGAATTGAGTTTGTCTTTTAATGTGCGACCTAGCCATACCGGTTTTAACGAATTTTAACCAATCTTTGCTAGGTTTTCTGTTTTTATCAATAAGAATTTCAACAACATCGCCATTTTTCAATTTATTTGAGAGTGGAATAATTTTTCCGTTAATCTTAGCGCCAACACAATGGTTGCCGATTTCTGAATGGACTGCATAAGCAAAATCAATCGGACAGGCTCCTTCGGGTAGATCAATAATATCTCCTTTTGGCGTAAGAATAAAAATTCTATTTTTGAAGAAATCTATTTTTAAGTCATTTAAATATTCTTGGCCGGCAGGACTTTCTTTTTGCCAATTAGCTAATTCCTTTACCCAGGAAAATCTTTCCCCTCTTTTTTTTAAATCAATACCTTCTTTGGTTGCCCAGTGGGCGCAGATGCCTCTTTCGGCTATTTCGTGCATTTCTTCGCTTCTTATTTGAACTTCTATTATTTTTCCGTCTTTACAGAAAACAGTGGTATGCAAGCTTTGATAGCCATTTGGTTTTGGAAAGGCAATATAGTCTTTGATTCTGCCTGGTATTGGCCGCCAAATTTTATGGATTAATCCTAAAACTTCATAGCAGGTCTTGACGTCTTTGACGATTACCCTTAAAGCCACTAGGTCGCGAATCCTGTCAAAATCCATTTCATATCTTAGTAGTTTTTGATAAAGACTGAAATATGATTTTAGCCGAGATTGAATTTTAACAAAATCAACGCTTTCTTCCCTTAAGCCTTTTTCCAACAATAATTTTTCTTTTTCTAAATATTTTTTAGCTTCTAAATGTCTTTCTCTGATATTTTCAATTAGCCACTGGTATTCTTTGGGATAAAGATATGGAAATGCCAGATTTTCTAATTTAGTTTTAATGGTTTGAATTCCCAAGCGGTTGGCAATAGGGGCGAATATTTCCATGGTTTCTAAGGCAATTCTTTTTTGTTTTTCTTCAGGGATGAACTCTAAGGTTTCCATATTATGGGTACGATCAGCCAATTTTATAATAATAACCCTAATATCTTCGGCCATGGCAAAAAACATTCTTCTTAAATTTTCCGCTTCAAAATCAATGGTTTTTTCACTTCTTTTTTCAATGGGCCCTATTTCTAGATGTTGTTTTGGCAAACGGATTTTACCTAATCTGGAAACTCCTTTGACCAAAAAAGAGACTTCTTCTCCGAACTTTTCTTCAAGTTTTTCTAAAGAAACATTTGTATCATCAATAACATCATGTAAAAGACAGGCGACAATGGATTTGGCGTCAACATTTAAATGGCTAAGTATAAGGGTTGCTCTTAAGGGATGAACAATATAATCTTCTCCGGAAAGTCTTTTCTGTCCTTGATGAGCTGCTTTGGCAAAGTAAAAAGCCTCAAGAATTAACTTCTTGTCTTTGTCATCATATTTTTCAACAATTTTATCAAGAGTCTGTTGCAACAACGATTTTTTGATTACTTGGACAATCTGGATTTGCGCATTTTTCTTTTCTCCATTTTGTTTTTACTATCAATGATTGACAGATTTTACAAATTTCTCCGGTTGGTTTATCCCAAACAGCAAAATCACAATTTGGCCACTTAGAACAGCCGTAAAAAATTTTACGTTTTTTAGTGCGTCTTTCAATCATGTCCCCCTCTTTGCATTTTGGGCAGCGAAGCCCTAAAGAGATATTAATATTCTTTTTATATTTACATTTTGGAAAATCAGAACAAGCATAAAATTTACCAAACCTGCTTATTTTAATTACCAATGGCTTGGCGCAGTCCGGGCAAATCTCATCGGTTTTTTCTTGAGCAAAATCTTTTTTAGAGATTTCTTTTTCTTTTAATTTTAAGTTTTCTTTGAATGGAATATAAAATTCTTCAATGACTGGTACCCATTTTTTCTTTCCGATAGAGATTAAATCAAATTCTAATTCCATTTTTGCCGTAAAGTCAATATCAACAATTTCTGGAAAATGTTTTACTAATAATTCATTAACAATAGAGCCGATATCGGTTGGTAAAAATAATTTTTTCTCATCTTTTTTAACATAACCCCTAACCTGAATTATTTCCAAAGTCGGAGCGTAGGTTGATGGCCTGCCAACTCCAAATTTTTCTAAAGCCTTAATCAGACTTGCTTCAGAATAACGCGCTGGTGGCTGTGTGAAATGTTGGATAGGAACAAGTTTTATAAGATTTAAGCTATCGTTTTTTTCTAGTAAAGGAAGTTCTGTTTCTTCAAATTTTAAAGGGTAAACTTTTAAAAAACCGTCAAATTTCAAGGTTTGGCCAGTTGCTCTTAATAAATGTGTTTTTGATCCTTCTTTTTTAGCAACGATATCAATTGCAATTGAGTTGAAAATTGCTTCTGACATTTGGCAGGCCAAAAATCTTTGCCAAATAAGGGTATAGAGCTTGAGATCCGCCTCGATTAAGCCCTCCTTCGCCAAGGCTATGGAGGGCGGATCCTTAAGAGGATCCGTTGGTCTAATAGCTTCATGAGCTTCTTGAGCTGATTTATTTTTTGTTTTATAGTTCTTGGAAAATCCTGGCCAATAATTTTTACCGAAATTATCTAAAATATATTTTTCAGCTTCAGCCAAAGCAATATTAGAGAGATTGAGAGAATCAGTTCTGTGGTAGGTTATTAATCCTTTCTCGTAAAGACTTTGAGCAATTCTCATAGTGAATTTGGCCGGAAAGCGCAGTTTCTTCCATGCTTCTTGCTGAAGAGTTGAAGTGGTAAAAGGAGGTAATGGGCTTTTTTTGGTTTCTTTTTTTTCTATATTACTTATCTTATAATCTGCGTTGTCCAGATTTTTAATTATTTCATCTGCTTTGATTTTTGTTTGAATGCTGAATTTTGAAATAGTTTCCTTATCTATCTTAGAAAGTATGGCTTCAAACTCATTATTTTCCTCTTTTTTTAATAAAGCGTTGATATCCCAATACTCTTGAGCGATAAAATTTTTTATTTCTGTTTCTCTTTCAACTATTAATCTGACCGCGACTGATTGGACTCGACCAGCTGATAATCCTTGAGCAATTTTTTTCCATAAAAATGGAGAGAGCTTATAGCCAACGATCCTGTCTAAGATTCTTCTGGCTTGTTGGGCGTCAACCAAATTCATATCAATATTCCTTGGATTTTCCAAAGCTTTTTCAATTGCCGGTTTAGTTATTTCATGAAAAGCGATTCTTTGATACGGAATACTTGATTTTTTTTCAAGTCCTAATGCTTTAATTAAGTGCCAAGAAATAGCCTCACCTTCGCGGTCTTCGTCGCTTGCCAGAATAACGCTGTCTGATTTTTTTACTAAAGCCTTTAATGTCTTAATCACTTTTTTAGCTTTAGTTGGAATAACGTAATCAGGTTGGAAATTATTTTTGAGATCAATGCCAAAACTATCTTGTGGCAGGTCTCTGATGTGGCCATAGGTGGCGGCGACATCATAATCTTTACCAAGAAATTTTTTAATAGTGTTTGATTTTGTCGGACTTTCAACAATGATAAGTTTCATTTTGTTTCACTTAGAAACTAAGTTTCTAAGTTAAGTTTCTGAGTTATTGTTTTAAAATAGCACGTTCAGCACTAATTTTCTATTTGACAAATCCATTATCCTATGTTACTATATAATTATTATATAAAGAAGTTTTGGTTTTGTTTTCCGGTCTGCTGACGAGTTGTTGAAGATCCATCCCTCCTTATAGGATCTTTAGCTTAAAGAAAATCATTAATAGCAAATGCTGTTTAATGATTGCGCTCGTCAACAGGCCGGAGTATAAAATTTACTTTTGAGTTTTTTTAGCGACTATTATATTTATTCATCGCCTTATCAATACCTTCTTCTAAAATCATTTTAATCGCTTCATTGGCATCTTTAATCGCTTTTGCCACGATCTTTCTTTCATTTTTAGTGAATTTCTTGAGGACGAATTGATTAAGCGATCTTGAGCCGGGGACATAATCAGTCGGCCTAACTCCGATTCTGATGCGGCCAAAATTTTTACTTTTCAGTGTTTTGATAATCGAATCAATGCCTTTATGACCGGCCGTGCCTTTGTCTTTGGAAATTCTTATTTTTCCCTTAGGTAGATCAACGTCGTCATGAATAACAATAAATCCCCGTAATAGCATTGCCATAGCAATCTTATTATGGTGGTTGGCGAGCAGAGATTTGACGCTCTTCCCAGATTCATTCATAAAAGTCTGTGGCTTAAAGAGAGTAATTTTTTTATCATCCAAGATTTTTTCAGAAATTAAAGCATGAAATTTTTGAGAGACGATAAAATCCGGAAAACCATTTTGCCTTTGAAATTCATCAATCGTTAAAAACCCGAAATTGTGCCAGGTATTGTCGTATTCTTGGCCAGGATTTCCTAATCCTGCGATCAATATTTTTGTTTTATTCATCTTATTTTGATTATATCATCGTTCTTGCTTTATTTCCAAAAAGCGGATATGATTAACAAATGAAAAATTTCTTTATTTTTGTTTGGGAAACTATAAAAATCGTTATTTTAGCTCTATTAATTGTTTTACCAATTCGTTATTTTGTTTTTCAACCGTTCATTGTTAGGGGTCAATCAATGGAGCCGAATTTCCAGAATGGCAACTATTTAATTATTGATGAGATCTCTTATCGTTTTAAAGAGCCGGCCAGAGGAGAGGTGATAGTGTTTAGATATCCGTATAATCCTTCGCAGAGATATATTAAAAGGATTATTGGTTTGCCGGGCGAAACAATAGAAATTAGAGATACGCAAGTTTATGTTTTTGATAAAAATGGCCAAAAAATTACTTTAAAAGAAGATACTTATTTGCCGGAGACAGATATTACTATTGGGAGTTTAAAATTAATATTGGGGATCGGAGAATTTTTTGTTATGGGCGACAATAGGCCATCTTCTTCGGATTCAAGGTCTTGGGGGGTTTTACCAAGACAAAACATTATTGGTAGGGTTCTTTTTAGACTCTTGCCTTTAGATGAAATTAGTAAAATTAGTTTACCAGCGTATAGCGAATAAAATTCGGTATATTGATTTCTTAATCATTATTAAAATGGCAAAAAAACAAAGACTTCAATCTCCTCAAGGCATGCACGATATTTTGCCAGAGGATCAAAAATATTTTGAAAAGCTATATGGCATTGCCGAAAATATAGCAAGTTTTTATGGTTTTGAAAAAATTGAAACTCCTATTTTAGAGTTTACCGATCTTTATGAAAAAGGAACCGGTTTAAATACCGATATTGTAGAAAAGCAGATGTTTTCTTTAAAAACCAGAGGAGGAGATCTTTTAACCTTAAGGCCGGAATTTACGCCAGGGGTAATGAGGGCATTTATTCAGCACGGTATGATGAATTTGCCTCAACCAGTCAAGCTTTTTTCAGTTGGTTCTGTTTTTAGATATGAAAGTCCGCAGGCAGGCAGATTCAGACAGTTTAGACAGATTAATTTTGAGGTTTTTGGAGAAAAAAGTCCTGCTATTGATGCCCAAGTGATTCAGGCTTTTTATAATCTTTTATTTGAATTGAAGTTTAAAAATCTGGTTATAGAAGTAAATAGCATTGGCGCCGGTTGTTGTCGTCCATATTTTAAAAAGATTTTAACCAGTTATTTGAGATCTAATATTAATTCTCTTTGTGTAGATTGTAAAAGAAGGGTTAGAGAAAATCCATTAAGATTTTTGGATTGTAAAGAAGAAAAGTGCCAACCCGTTAAGGCTCAAGCGCCTCAAATTATTGATCATCTTTGTGAAGAATGTAATAGCCATTTCAAAGAAACATTGGAATTTTTAGATGAGCTGGGTTTGCCATATAGATTGAACCCTTATTTGGTTCGCGGACTTGATTATTATACTAAAACTGTTTTTGAGATTTTTAGCGAAATTGTTTCTCCTGATCAAGTTTTACCGATTGCCTTAATTGGCGGTGGGCGTTATGACAATCTTGGTAAAATTATTGGAGGCAAAGATATTCCTGCCTGTGGCGGAGCGGCTGGAGTTGAAAGGATAATCAATGAAATGAAGAAAAATCAATTCAGGGTTTCAATTGATTCCAAAAAAGAAGTGTTTTTGGCTCAAGTTGGGGATTTAGCTAAAAAGAAAAGTTTAAAACTTTTTGAAGAATTTAGAAAAGCGAAAATTCCAGTAGCAGAGTCTCTTTCTAAAGATAGTTTAAAGGTTCAATTGACCAGAGCTGATCGTCTTAATATTAGATATACTTTGATTTTGGGGCAAAAAGAGGCTCTGGAAAAAACAGTTATTTTAAGAGATATGAAAAACGGAATTCAAGATACGTTTAAAATAGATAAAATAATCAATGAAATTAAAAAACGTTTAAAAAGAAAAAACAATTATGCCATTAGAAGTAAAAAGACAAAATAGGGAAACTAGTCAGGGTTTAGCGAGAAGGTTTGGCCAGCGATTACAGCGAAGCGGTATTTTGAGAAAAGTAAAGAAAAATAGATTCCAAAAGAGGACAAAATCAGATGAGGCCAAAAAGAAAGAGGCCTTAAGAAGAGAAGAGCTTAAAAGAGAATA
>PFDL01000023.1:0-5408 GCA_002772575.1 Parcubacteria group bacterium CG10_big_fil_rev_8_21_14_0_10_35_15 | reverse complement strand
GATTTGAAAGAGGCCCAGCTTAAAAAAGAAGAGCTCAAGGTTTCGGTTTTGAGATTGGCCATAGCTAGTCTAAGTAATAAGGAAATTGAAAAAAGGACAAGATTGAGCAAATCTTCTCCATTAGAAAAACTGGAAGAGCTTAGTAAGCTGACAGAAGAAGAGGTGATTGAAACAATCAATTCTGAAGCAAAAAAAAGAAAAGAATCAATTATTAGTTTTAGACAAGGTCAGCGCGAGGAACTAGCTGAAAAAGAGGAAAAAGAACTGATCATTTTAGAGGGATATTTACCAAAACCAATTTCTGAAGAAGAACTAAAAAGTATTGTGAAAGAAACAATTTCAAAAACCATGGCTAATTCTTTGACCGATTTAGGCAAGGTAATGTCTCAGTTAATGCCTGAAATTAAAAAAAGAGGACGGGCTGATGGTAATTTAGTCAATAAAATTGTCAAAGAGCTTCTTACTTCAAAAAAATGAGATGAGGATTGAATTCTATTATTTGCCGAAAAGTATTAATCTTGATTTTCTGAAAAAAGTAATTGGCATTGTTTTAAGGGAAGAAAAAAAGATAGATTCTGAAATAAATGTTATTTTTTTGAGTAAGCGTCAAATTGAAAAACTGAACTTTAATTATCGAAAGAAACAAGAATCAACAGATGTTTTATCTTTTAAAGCAGATAATCAATTTTCCACAGAGGATAGAAATTATTTAGGAGAACTTGTTGTTTGTTTCCCATATATTAAGGATAATGCCAAGCAGTTTGAACAATCTTTAAAAAAAGAGCTGGCAAGTGTTTTAATCCATGGAGTTCTCCATCTTTTAGGTTATAATCATGAGATAAGGGGAAAGGATTCAAAAATAATGATGGCAAAACAAGAGAAATATCTTTTAATTATATAAAAGTTATGGTTAAGGGTCATTTAATTTTTGGTTTAGACGTTGGTACTCATTCAATTAAAGCATTGGTTGTTTTAAAAAAACCTCAGGAAAAAGATCTTGAAATTATTAGTCAGGCTGAAATAAAGAATATTGGTATGAGAAAGGGCGTGGTTATAAACAGCAATGAGGTTTCTGAAAAAATTATTGAGGCAGTCAGCATTTGCAAACAAGGATTAGATAGAAAAATTGGCTCTGTTATTACAAGTATTAATGGCAGTCATCTTTTATTTTTGCCAGGTAAGGGCTTGGTATCTGTTTCTAGGGCAGATCAAAAGATTTCTGAAGCAGACATTGAAAGGGCGTTTCAGGCCAGTAGAAGTGGTGTTTCTTTATCTGCCAATCAAGAGATTTTAGAAGTCTTTCCACAAGAATTTATTATTGACGGCCAGCTAGGCATAAAAGACGTTGAGGGTTTGAGAGGAATCAGACTTGAGGTGAAGACATTGTGTTTAGTTGCTTTTTCTTTGTATTTAAAAAATCTAAGCGATTCCGTTTTGGGAGCTGACCTTGAAATTGAGCATATCTTGCCATCTGTTATTGCTTCATCTCAATCGGTTTTAGATCAAGAAGAAAAAGAATCAGGAGTAGCTTTAATTGAAATAGGGGCCGGAACTACTAGCTTGGCCGTGTTTGAAGAAGGAAATTTAGTTGATGCTATGGTTTTTCCTATTGGTTCTAATAATATTACTAACGATATTGCCATTATTTTAAAAACAGAAATAGAAGAAGCAGAGAATATTAAAAAAAGTTTTACTGGTTTTAGTTTAAAAGAATCCAGAAAGACTATATCAAAAATAATTGAAGCTCGGACTAAAGAAATTTTTAATGAAGTTAATAAGGAATTGAAAAGAGCGGGTAAAACAAAATTGCCGGCTGGAATAGTTTTAACTGGCGGTGGCGCAAATCTTTCAAAAATTGTTGATTTTGCTAAAAAAGAATTAAAACTTCATTGTCGGCTAGGATTACCAAAAGGATTTTCTCCGGAAATAAATGATCCGTCTTGGTCAACTGTTTGCGGTTTAGTGTTAGATGGAGCAAAAACATTTGAAGGAGAAGATAATCTTCTTTTTTCTGGAAAGGGAATTTTCAGAAAAATAAAATCAATTTTTCAAATATTCAATCCTTAAAAAAATATGAAAACTTTTCCTAGAATGAAAATTATTGGAGTTGGCGGAGCCGGAGGCAACGCCTTAAATAGAATGGCAAAATTTAAGATTCCTGGAGTTCAATTGATTGCCATTAATACAGATAATCAGGATCTTAAAAAGATTCAAGCTGATTTAAAAATTAGGATTGGCAAAGAACTTACTAACGGCCTTGGCGCTGGTATGAATCCAGATATTGGTAAAAAAGCGGCTGAAGAACAAAGAGAAGAAATTGAGTTGGCTCTGAAAGATAGCGATATGATTTTTTTAACAGCTGGGTTTGGCGGTGGCACTGGTACCGGAGCAACTCCTGTAATTGCTGAAATAGCAAAAAAACTCGGAATTCTTACTGTTGCCGTTATTACAAATCCTTTTTCTTTTGAAGGATCTTCTAGAAAAAATATTGCGTTAAGCGGAGTTAAGAATCTTCAAGATAAAGTTGATAGCCTTGTTTTGATTTCAAACGATAAATTAATTTCTTTAGTAGAGAAGAATACGCAATTAACAAAAGCATTCTTTTTGGCAGACGAAGTTTTGCATCAAGCAGTTATTTCAATTATTGATTTGATTTTAAAACCTTCGTTGGTTACTATTAGTTTTGCTGATGTTAAATCAATTTTAAAAGATGCTGGCAAAGCTTTTTTCGGACAAGGATTAGCAAGGGGAGAGAATCGGGGCAAGGAAGCTGTTATCAGAGCTTTGAATTCGCCATTATTGGAAGCTTGCCCAGAACACGCTTCAAGAATTTTATTTAATATTAGCGCAAAGAATCTTAAGCTTTCGGAAATTGATATTGTCGCCAATACTATTACTAAAAATATTTTATCGGAAACAAAAGTTATTTTTGGGGCCAGAGAAGACGAGAAGTTAAAAAATGGAGAAATGAAAGTAACTTTAATTGCAACAATGTTTCAAGATAAATGAAACTTTAGTTTCTTTCTGCGTTTCTGCGCAGAATAGAATTATAAGGAGATTATTTTTAAAAATGAGTTGGCCTGGTAGTAAAAACTCGATATGTCGCGTTGCGACAAAATTACTAAAATTGAGTTTTACTACCCGACATGCCAGGCAGTGAAACTCGACTCGTCGATTTAGACATAGGGCAAAACCCCTCCGACTTGTCGAGTTTCTACTGCCTGTGGATAACTCTTTTTTTGTGCCTTAATTCTCAGGTTTGCTTAAAGATTTTGGATTAGTTAAAATATACGAATACCCCGCAAATTTCCGCGGTTTTTATATGAAATATATTAAAAACAAAATAAAAAAAGTTCAAAAAAGAGATGGAAACATCGTTGATTTTAATAGTGAGCGCATTGCTAATGTTATTTTTAAGGCTTTGACCGCCACTAATGAGGGTAACGGCAATAGGACTGAAAAATTAGTTGAAAAAATTCTTAAAATTCTTAATCTTAGATTCAAAGAAGGTGTTGTTCTTCATGTAGAACAAATTCAGGATATTGTTGAAGAGGTTTTGATTTTGGAAGGGTTAGTGGAAACAGCTAAGGCTTATATTCTTTATCGAGAACAAAGGCGGAGGATCAGAGAGTCGGTCACTAAAATGGATGAAGCCAGTGAAGCGATTGACAAATATATTCAAGAGATTGATTGGCAGGTTAAAGAAAACGCCAATATGACTTATTCTTTGCAGGGCTTGAATCAATTTACTGTTTCTTTTGTTTCTAAGAATTATTGGTTAAATAAGATTTATCCGAAAGAAATTAGAGACGCGGCAATTAGTGAAGATTTTCATATTCATAATTTGGAAATATTGGCTTGTTATTGTATGGGTTGGGATCTTTATGATTTATTGATACGAGGATTTGGCGGCGTTCCGGGTAAAATTGAATCCAGGCCGCCTAAGCACTTTAGAACTGCTTTGGGGCAACTGGTTAATTTCTTTTTTACGGTTCAAGGAGAATCGGCTGGAGCTCAAGCAGTTTCCAATTTTGACACTCTTTTGGCGCCATTTATTCGTTATGATAATCTTAGTTATCCTCAAGTTAAGCAAGCGATGCAGGAATTTCTTTATAACTGTATGGTGCCGACTCGAGTCGGATTTCAAACTCCGTTTTTAAATGTTTCTTTAGATATTAAAGTTCCTGAATTTTATAAGAATCAGCCAGTTGTTATCGGCGGTCAAGCCCAAAAAGAAACTTATGGCGAGTTTCAAGAAGAAATGAATTTATTTATTAGGGCTTTTTATGAATGTATGATGGAGGGCGATGCTAGGGGTAGGGTTTTTACTTTTCCAATTCCAACTGTTTCTATTGGCAAGGATTTTGATTGGAATAATCCTGCTTTAGATACGCTCTGGGAGGCAACTGCTAAATACGGGATTAATTATTTTTCCAATTTTATTCATTCCGATATGAAGCCGGATGATTTTCGTTCAATGTGTTGTCGCCTTAGATTGTCAAATAAAGAGCTTTTGAAAAGAGGTGGTGGACTTTTTGGTTCAGCGCCATTAACAGGTTCAATTGGTGTTTGCACAATTAATATGCCGAGGATTGGCTATCTTTCTAAAACTAAAAAAGAATTTTTTGTTAGATTAGAAAAATTAATGGATTTGGCAAAGCAAAGTCTAGAAATTAAAAGAAAGGCTTTGGAGAATTTTATTGAAAAAGGGCTTTATCCTTATTCAAAGCATTATTTGGATGGGGTTAAAAAAATGCGTGATAATTATTTTGGCAATCATTTTTCTACCATAGGTCTTTTAGGAATGAATGAAGCTTGTTTAAATTTTTTGGGAGAGAGTATTGGAACAAAAAGGGGAAGGAAATTTAGTTTGGAAGTTTTAGATTTTATGAGAGAAAAAATGGTTAAATATCAGGAAGAAACCGGCAATTTATACAATCTAGAAGCAACGCCGGCCGAGGGGACGAGCTTTAGACAAGCCAAAACCGATAAAGAAAAATATCCGGAGATTATTACGGCTGGCACCAAGAAAGTTCCGTATTACACAAACAGTTCGCAGCTCCCGGTCAATTATACCGATGATATTTTTGAAGCATTGAAATTGCAGGATGATTCGCAGTGCCGCTACACCGGAGGAACTGTGGAACATCTCTTTTTGGGCGAGCGGGTTTCTGATCCTCAGAGCGCAAAAATGCTTGTAAAAAAAGTTTTTGAAAATTTTCATTTGCCTTATATTACCATTACACCTACTTTTTCTATTTGTCCTTCACACGGATATTTGGCTGGTGAACATTTTGAATGTCCTCAATGCATAATTAAGCAACCATGCGAAGTTTATTCGAGAGTGGTCGGGTATTTGAGACCCGTAAGCCAATGGCATGCCGGCAAACAGCAAGAGTTTAAGGAAA
>PFDL01000015.1 GCA_002772575.1 Parcubacteria group bacterium CG10_big_fil_rev_8_21_14_0_10_35_15 | reverse complement strand
GCTGATAAACTCATTAATTTTTGGATTGAACAGCATCACTCGGGCCATCCGGCCGGATTAAAGCTGCTTTTAAACCTTGATCTTTTTGAACACGCCTTTTTGATTGATTACGGAACCAAAAAAGCAGATTATATAGAGGTTTTTATGAAAACGATTGATTGGAAAGTAATTGAAAAAAGATTTAACGAAAAATAAAGTTTAAAAAGGGACAGGGACACATTTTTTGTGTCCCTGTTTTTTATTGCGTTGGTGTTGGCGTAGGCGTCGGCGTGGGTGTTTCTGTTGGGGTCGGTGGAATCGGCGTTTCTGTCGGTAACGGAGTTTCTGTTGGGGTTGGCGTGACAGTCGGCGATACTGTCACTGTTGGCAACGGTGTTTCTGTTGGCAATGGTGTGGCCGATGGTAGGGGCGTTGCCGTTGACAGCGGAGTTTCCGTTGGTAATGACGTGGCCGTCGGCAAGGGTGTTGCCGATGGTAGTTCTGTTGCTGTCTGGGTAGGCGTCATTGTTGGTGAAGTTGTCGGCGACGGCGTGATGGTTGGTGACGGTGTTTCTGTTGGGGTTGGCATTGCCGTAGGCAAGGACGTTTCTGTCGGCAGTGGTGTGGCTGTCGGTAGCGGCGTTGCCGTAGGTAATGGAGTTACTGTCGGCAACGGAGTCTCTGTCGGCAACGGTGTCGCCGATGGTAGTTCTGTTGCTGTCGGTAGCGGTGTCGCTGTCGGCAACTCTGTCCTTGTCGGCAAAGGCGTTGCTGTCGGCAGCGGCGTTGCTGTCGGTAATGGCGTTGCCGAAGGCAGTGGCGTTAGCGTTGGCAATGGAGTTGGTGTTATTGCTGTTGCTGTTGCTGTTGGCAACGGCGTTACCGTTGGCAATGGTGTTGCTGTCTCTGTCGACAAAAACATTCCTGCTGTTGCTAACAATTCTGTCCCAGAAAGGCTTGATCCAAGCCATAATCCGAGACTAAATATTATTAACGCCCCAATTACAAAACAAACATTATTTTTCATGGCTCTCTCCTTTCTGAATGAGCTTACTTGGAATGAACTTACTTTATTTAACTTTACTCTACTGTTACGGATTTAGCAAGATTTCTGGGTCTGTCCACGTCTCTACCTAGTTTTTTGGCAAAATAATAAGCAAAAAGATGAAGAGGAACAATGCTTAACAGAGGGCTCAAAAGTTCCAGGGTTTCGGGAATGTAAATAACGTCATCTGCTAATTTTTCCAGACTTTTATTTCCTTTGGTAGTGATAACAATTATTTTTCCTTTTCTTGCTTTTATTTCTTCAAGATTAGAAATGGTTTTTTCGTAAACCGAATCTTGAGGGGCAATAATGATGGTGGGAAAACCCTCTTCGATTAAGGCGATTGGCCCGTGCTTTATTTCGCCAGAGGCCAATCCCTCAGCGTGAACATAACTTATTTCTTTTAATTTAAGGCTACCCTCTAAAGCAATAGGAAAATTATATTTTCTGCCGATATATAAAAAATCTTTCGCAAAAAGATATTTTTCAGCCAAGCTGTCTGCTTTTTGATCATTATCAACAATAGTTTCTTGAATCTTTTTATGAATTTGGTCTAGCTCTGTTAAGATTTCTTTGGCTTCGCCTACATTTATTTTTCTCTGCCTGGCCAAATAGATCATTAATAAGATTAAATCAACAGTTTGAGCTAAAAAGGCTTTGGTTGAAGCAACAGCTAATTCCGGTCCGGCGTGAGAATAAATGCCAGCATCAACTAATCTGGCAATTGAAGAACCGACTACATTAGTAATGCCAATTGTTAAAATTCCTTTAGTTTTGAAATTTTTAATTACAGCCAAAGTATCGGCAGTTTCTCCGGATTGAGAAACGGAAATCAATAATGTCTTTTCAGAGACTACCGGCATTTTATACCTTAACTCAGAAGCAATTTCTGCTTTAGTAGAAATTTGAGCATATTCTTCAAAAAAATATTCTGCCAGCTTGGCGGCATAAAAAGCCGTACCGCAACCAGTAATTAAAATATTATCTATTTCCTTAAGTCTGCTTGCAACTCGATCTAAACCGCCAAGTTTAACATCTCCTTCTTCTATTAATAATCTTCCTCTTAAAGTGTCTTCAACTGCTTTTGGCTCATCAAAAATTTCCTTAATCATATAGTTTTGAAATCTTCCCTTTTCTGTTTCTGCGCTAGAAAAATCAATAATACCTTCGTAATTCTTTGTATCTTCAGATAAAAATGATTTTATTTCGTATTTATTTTTATTCACAAAAACAATATCGCCATCATTGAGATAAACTATCTTGTTTGTGATAAGACCGATGGCTGTTTGGTCTGAGGCCAAGATAAATTCTTTATCACCAAGACCTAGAATTAATGGACTGGAAAGTCTGGCCGCCACAATCATATCCGGATAATCTTTATTAAAAATTAAAAAAGCAAAACTACCTCTGATTTTTTTTAAAGATTGGATAATGGCTTGTTCATACGATAAGCCCTCTTTTATCAATTCTTCCAGAAGATGAGGAAAAACCTCAGTGTCTGTCTCAGAAGAAAACTTATGTCCTCTTTGAATCAAAGAGCTTTTGATTTCCCGGAAGTTTTCAATGATGCCGTTATGAACAACAAAAATCTTTTTCTGGCAGTCATAATGAGGATGAGCGTTGGCTTTGTTTACTTGACCGTGAGTCGCCCAGCGCGTGTGACCAATACCAAGAGTTCCCGGAGTATCCGGATCTATAACTCTGGTTAGATTTTTGATCCGGCCAGGTTGTTTTTCAAAATAAACTTCTTTTTTACGTTGATCATATATTAAAATGCCGGCTGAATCATAGCCACGGTATTCTAAGCGTTCCAATCCCTTAATAACAATAGGCAGGGCTTGTTTATCTCCGATATAACCGACAATACCACACATAATAAGTGAATCTTGATTCTCGCTAAAGCTCGAATTAAGAATTTTTTAATTAATTGTTTTTAAATGGCGCCTTCTCCAATCTTCAATTTTTTTATGATTTCCCTTGAGCAAAAGCCCAGGTACGCGCCATTTAACACTTTTTTTGGCCTGCCCGCCGAAGCTCTGGCGTAGGCGGGGGTTAAAGATTTCCGGCCTGGTGTACTGGGGAAACTCGGTAAAGCCTTTCTTTGTTTTTTCTATTCTTTCTCCTAAGAGTTCTGAATGGCCAAGAACTCCCGGAACTAATCTGGCCACAGATTCCATTACTGCCATAGCTGCCACTTCTCCTCCCATCATAACATAGTCTCCGATTGAAAGCTGTTCATTAACTAAATATTTGGCGACTCTTTCGTCAATGCCTTCATATCTGCCACAAACCAAAATAATTCTTTTTAGTTTTGAATATTTGAAAGCCATTCCTTGGTTGAATTTTTTACCCCTTGGTGAAAAAAGAATAGTTTTTATTTTTTTACTTTTGTTTAAAGAAGATATCGCTTTATACATTGGTTCTAATTTTAAAACCATTCCCCTGCCCCCGCCATAGGGCTTGTCGTCAACGGTTCGGTGCCTGTCATCGGCATAATCCCTTAAATTAAAAACTCTGACTTTAATCAGCTTTTGTTTTTGAGCCCGTTTTATAATTGATTCATTCAAAAAAGAATCAAAAAAATGTGGAAAAATAGTAATAATATCAAATTGAATCATAATGAAACGAAAACGACGCTATATTGAAAATAGCATCGTTTCCGTTAGTTTGTAAACTCTTAACTATAGATTTAAATCTTCTAAGCCAGTGCTAATAGGATTGTTAGCCGGAGTGCTGGCTGGTGTTGACGTTCCTTCCGACATTCGTCTTGGAGCGCGACCGCCCTCTGGTTCTTCAATCTTTAGATTAACTCTAGCGTGATTCTTTAGACCGACAATCCTGACAAGGCTTCTGATAGCTCTTGCGGTGGATCCAGCTCGGCCGATAATCTGGCCCATGTCTTCGGGATTAAGCTTTAAAGAAAGCAAAACTCCCATTTCATCAACCCTTCTCTCAACCTTAACGTCTTCGGGATGATCGACTAAGGCCTTGATAATAAATTCCAGAAAATCCTGGTCTGCAATTACCTTTGTTGCCATTTCTTTGTATATGTCATTTTTGAGTAAATCGACCTTTCTTATCAATTTATATTATATCTGTTTTTTAGTTAGTGTCAACGAAAGCTATGCTTTTTTTTCTTCAACCCTTACTTCTTCTTTTGGCTCTTCTATTTTAGGTTCCTCGTGTTTTGTTTCTTTTTCTTGGGGTTCTTCAACTGGCTTTTCTTCTGGTTTTGTTTTTTCCTTGACTTCTTTGACAGGTTCTTCTGCTATTTTTGGTTGAGGTTGGGCCGGAGCTTCAGCCGGTTTTTCTTTCTTTGATTTTGTAATATTGATTTTTCTTTTATTTCCCTCAATAATCTTTTCTGTAACTAAGAGATTGTAAACCGTGTTTGAAGCCTGAGCGCCGACTCCAAGCCAATATTTAATTCGTTCGGCAACCAGCTTCTTCTCTTTGGTTAAGGGATTGTAAAAACCAACGTCTTCAATAAAGCGTCCGGCTCTTGAAGCATGGCTTTTTTCAGTTACCACGATCTTGAAGACCGGTTGATTGATTTTACCGACTCTGAAAAATCTAATAGTTAACATGTTTTATAAATTTTAACTGATATAAATTATATTTTCCAGCCTTTTGCTTTTAAGGCTGCTGCGGCCGCTTTTTCTTCAGCCTCTTGTTTGGAAAAACCTTGACCCTTAGCAACTAATTCATTATTTAGATAAACTCCTATTTCAAAGTGTTTGGCGTGATCTGGACCTGATTCACCGATAACGCTATAACTTGGTGTCACATTTTCTTTTTCTTGAGCTTCTTCTTGAAAACGCGACTTTGAATCTTTAAAAAGTTCATTTTTGATTATATCTGGAAGCTTTATCATTAAACGATCTTTAATGAATTTTTTACATGGTTCATACCCTTGATCAATATATAGAGAACCAATAAAAGCTTCATAAGCGTTGGCTAAAATAAAAGATCTGGCTTTGCCCGAATCCTTTGCCTCACCCCTTGATAGCAATAGATAATTATTAAAGTCAAGAGATTTGGCCGCATTTGCCAGGCTGTCGGCGTTAACTAAGGATGCTCTCCAGGCAGTTAATTCTCCTTCTGGTTTTTTAGGATAATCCAAATAAAGAGATTCTGTCACTATTAATTCTAAAACAGCATCCCCCAAAAACTCTAGTCTTTCGTTATGATCTAAAGAAAATTTTGGATTTTCGTTTATATATGAACGATGACAAAAAGCTTGAATTAATAAATCTTTATTTTTAAAGCTTATACTTAAATTTTTTTCTAATTGTGAAAAATCCTTCATACTTCTTTTTCAATTTTTTCAATTTCTTTATAAACTGTCCCCAAAACTCCGTTTACAAATCTGCCTGAGCTTTCGCCTCCAAAAGATTTAGCCAGTTCAATCGCTTCGTTTATAGCTACTTTTGGCGGCACTTCTTCTTTTTTTGAATATAATAGTTCTGATAATCCGATTCTTAAGACATTTCTATCAACCATAGTAATCTGATCTAATGGCCATTCCGGCGCCGATTCAACAATAATTTTATCTATTACAGTTAGATGATCGGTTACATTTTTGGCCAATTGCCAAACAAATTCTTGATTTTCTAATCCTGATCCGAATTCTTGAAGATTTTGTTCTATAATCTTGTCAATTGACTTCGGTTCTTTACCATAAAAATCCCACTCAAATAAGGATTGCATGGCAATAGAACGAGATAAATGACGGCTAGCCATATAGTTTTTTAAAAATCAAAGCTTATCTTTAATTCGATTGTTGTGAGAATCAAAGTTTATCTTTATTTTCTTGCGGTTCTAAGCCCTTATCAATTCTTCTTTTTTTCATCTTCTTTAGGGCTTTGGTTACGTCAATATATTCTTTATCTTGGTAATAACCACAATTTTTGCAAATAGTATGTGGCAGACTTGGTTTTTTGCAATGAGAACAAATTGTAATGCCCGGAGAATGCAAAAAAATCTGGGACCTTCTTTTGTTCCTTCTAGATTTTGTATGTCGTTGTTTTGGTACGCCTCCCATAATGTTTAAATCTTAACAAAGTATTTATTTTTTGGCAATAGTTGTTTTATTAAAAAAATCGTCTCTTTGACGATTTTAAAATTAAAATAAAACCATTATTATTTTTTCATGGGCATTGCCAATAAATTCTCTAATTCCTCTTTAATATGAAAAACTACGCCAGTCAATCGGCTATGGATATCTTTTAGGCTTTTATCGATACCATCAAATCGCTGATTTATCTTTTTTTCTGATTTGGTCATCTGCCCAACTGTTTCTAAAAAGCCCTTCTGAACCATTCTTGCCAATTCATCAGTTGTAATATTTTTCTCTTTCATAATTTTATAATACTCTCTCTAAAACCTCTGTCAATATATTTAAATATTGGCTTAAATGTTTTTCGATGAATCTCACAAGGCCCGTATTTGTTGAGCATTTTTAAATGTAGTTTGGTGCCATAGCCCTTATGTAAATCAAATCTATATTTAGGATATTTTTTATGCAATTTTACCATTATTCTATCCCTGGTAACTTTGGCAATAATAGAAGCAGCGGAACAGGAAAAAACTTTTTCATCTCCTCTGATAATTGATTTTTGCGGAATTAATTTTTTAATTCCTATTTTTGTCAAAGCCTTGGTTGGCAAAATAAAATTCCCATCTAAAATAAGAAAATCAATCTTATCCTCTTTTCCTACGATCGTAGGTTTTTGAGATAGAATTGATTTTGATATTTTTGATTGATATTTTCTTTGTTGCAGATTTTTAACTGCTTTAATCATTGCCAGTTTAGTTGCTTCTAAGATATTTATTCTGTCAATTATTTTTTCAGAAACAATACCTATCCCCCATTGCAACCGAGGATCCTTAATAATGATTTTATAAATTTTTTCTCTTTGAGAAAAAGTTAGTTGCTTGGAATCTCTAATTTTTATATTTTGCCTGCCCGCCGAAACTTTAGTGAAGGCGGGTATCTGGTATCTAGTATCTAGTATGTTAACTGCAGCGGCAACCACTGGTCCAGCTAATGGTCCCCGGCCTGCCTCGTCTAAACCAATAACTGATTTAAATCCTTTTTTCCAAAGTCTTTTTTCTTCTGAAAGATTAGGGTATTTCATTAATCTATATAGACAACCAAGGTCTTACCTTGGTCGTCTCTTAATTTTTTTTTAAATACATATAATATTCTAGCACATTTGTTCTTGTGTGAAGCTCGGCTTCACACAAGACTAAAACAGAATGTTTTAAAATTGCGTAAAATCGCGCCAAATTGAAAATTTAAGAACAAATTTGTTCGGGAGAAAAAAGTGCCAGGCACCCTTTTTGAAAGGAGAAATTAAAAAGCAGTCCACTTGG
>PFDL01000001.1:242-7643 GCA_002772575.1 Parcubacteria group bacterium CG10_big_fil_rev_8_21_14_0_10_35_15 | reverse complement strand
GAACTAAAATCCAACACACTCAAACCTTATCATCTCCGTTGGATTGAATTTCTTTCTCACAGCGTCAATGTAGCTGAGCTATTAAATATAATTAAAAAAAGCTAAAATTCCTACTCAACAATTTCTTTTTTCCTTCTTGCGGCAATTCTTGCTTTGAGGTTATCAAACTGTTTTCTAAAGAAACCAGGTTTTTTCTTTTTCTCTTTATCTTCATTTGAAACTTCATCAGTTTTTTCTTCTATTGCCTCAGCTGGTTTTTCTTCCAGTTCTTCATCCTTTTCCCCTATCCCCTCCCATTGAAAAATTTGTTTCTTTAAAGCATTAATCTGTGCGTCAATTTCCGGTTGATGACTTTTAAGTCCAGACTCAACTCTCTGATCAAATTCCCGTAAAATTTCCTCAGGTTTAATTTCGTCCTTTTCAATTTTCTCCACGATTTCTTTGGGTAGCTTTTCCAATTCTTCAGTCATTTTTTGTCTTTGTTCTTCTGCTTCTTTTTTAAACTTTATATATGCTTCATCATCCATACCTTCAGGTTTTGCCTTCTGCGATAATTGATTAAGTTTTTCTATTTTTTGTTCTATTTCGTTTTTATTAGCAATACAATCTAATAGACGTCGCTCATCTTCACCCATCTTCTTTAATAAATCTTCTGAAATCTTTTCACGATATTGTGATTCTCTTGCTCTTTTTTGTTGTCCAAGGAACATCTCAATAATAAGCATTCTTTTCATATCAGGAGTTGTGTTTATTTTTTTTAAGTCTTCCAGTGTGATCTCACTCATACCGGAATATGTAAGAACCTCATTGATTTCTTTTATGGTGGTTTCAGGATTTGATAAAAACTCATTCAGCACATCTCTACTCTTTTCATATATAACTTTTTGTTTTAATAATTTTTTATCTTCCAGGAGTTCGGTTGGCTCTTCTTTCGGTTCAGTCGGTTTAGTTTCAGATCCAGATTCAGTCTGAGTTATTTCCATCTTTCCCTTGTTACCCCAGATAAACCTTAGCCTCTCATCTTCATCGCTGTTTGGATCATCGATCCGTGATGATTTATTTTCAGCTTGTTTTTTATTGAGTTCCTCGACCAACTGATCCGGTTGATTGTTTAATAAAGCTTTGGCAGTAATCTGATGTTTAAAAACAGTCTCTGAATATTTCTGGCTGAAACCGCAGATCCAGGCATACCAAGCAATACAATCGGTATTTTCTTCAATCTGTGACATATCCCCTCCAAAAGCCTTGAGAACATCTTTGGCAAAAAGATCGGTATCGGATTTATTCCCCAGTTTGTCTTTTTGATAAATATATTTGTCAAAAAGGCCTCGAACTTCTGCTTCGGTAGCTGAAGCGGTATCTTTACCGAAAAGCTTGGTCAAGGTCGCCTGCCATCTGGTCGCTTTTTCCTTATCAAAACCTTCTATTTTTGAAAGATCCTGTTTCAAAAATATTGTATTATTGGCTACTGTGATTTGAATCTCCTCTTCCAGCTTATCTTTTGCCACAGAATGCTCTTGTCTGCGGCAATTAGCCTCACATTCGTCCAAAATTTGAGAACTGCCATTTGCCAGAGTTTCTTTGGTCACCGGAAAAATATTTTTGTTATCCGGATTGAGAGCATCTCCACCAAGCAAAATCCGACCGTAAAGGGCGAGAAAATGGGAGTTAAAAAGCTCTTTTTCCGGTGATTTTACCGGCTCTACTGTTTTAATTGTCTCGCCTGGTGGTCGAACTGGGGCTGGAGGTGGATTTTCCATGGTTGTATTATACTATATTAGTGACTTATTGGTGCCGGCGACGGCATTAATATTTCTTCACTTTTAGCTACCGGTGTGTATAAATAGTCCATCCGGAAATTTAAAAGCACCGAGGTCATTTCAGGAACTAAGTTAGGAATTTTTGTTTGAAAAAATTTATCAAGTTCTTCATCGTTAACGTTTTTATTAAGCAATTCATCCAGCTCTAACTGGTCTTTTTCCGATAAAAGAGCCACCAGATGAGTATTAACTTTCTCATTAAGTTCTTTTAAAAGAAGGGTTTTTATCTGTGTTAATTGATCGGCAGTTAAGCTGGTGTCGTTTTTTTCCTTAAGAACATCATCGATAAAACTCATAAAAGCCACCTGATCCTTCACTCCTGCCGGTAATTTTGAAATCGGATTATTTTGATCTGTCATAGATTTAGATTAGTTTAATTTTTAATGATTGTCAATTATTTAATACTGTTTTATCGCCAATTTTATTTTCTCGCCAATCAGGATCTGCTGCTTCATATTCTGAATATCCAGCTTTATCATTCCAATTCAAGCTTCTTAGTTCTTTATTTTGAAATGAATAGATATTTGTCCCCGGTCTCCTCGGAGCATTTTCTGGTTTTCCTCCGGATGCATTAATTCTATTTTTTTCAATTTCTCCCCATCCCGGATTTTCAGCTAAGGTTGATAGGATTTCTTGAACTTCCGCTGCATCATCTCCGTAAATAACGATTCTTGGATCAATTGCTTCCAAACCGTTATATTTTCCAAAATTTTTCTCATCTTTAACATATTCTGCCCATTTATCTACTATCAGTCCGTCTGGAGGGGTCATTAATAACCATTTAAAGTCCAATCTTTTTCCTTCTTCCTTTCTTTTATCACCAATCATCTTTAACATTTCTAAGGCCTTAGGAAAATCGGTAGATTCAATCATTAAATAACCTCGATAGCAATCGTCTCCAGATTTTTGCCTTTCTTTACCGTAGATAACTTCCTGCCAGACATATTTACCACTACCAGTTGGATAAAAAGAACTCGCTTCTACTTTACCCTCTTCCTCTAATTTAAGAAATTCTTGATAATTATTATTTAGATTAGTCTCAATTTCCGGAACTTCAATCTTTGCAGACTTTTCTTCAAAATCCAATTTTCCCTCATCAGACAACTTCATCACTGCCGCAAGACTGGCCATTCGGTGAAGAGCGGGATTTTTTTTGGCCGGATCTTTTTCAGATAGCTGACTAATGACCTTATCACTTAATCTTGTTAAGTAATATTCCTTTAGTTTTTCAGCGTTATTAATCCCTGCTTTAGTACAAATATCTTTGAGATATTGTAATGCCGTTTCAAGATTATCGTCATAACCTACAGTAGCTTTTTTGCGATCGTGTGCAATCGCATCTTTATCATCTACTAAGGACGATTCCAAAGATTGATCAAAATATTCACGGATTTGTTCATCGGTAAATTTATCTTTAGAAGTTAGTTTTATTGCTTCCAATAATTGTTTATAGACTTCCTCGGAATATTTTTTTCCTGGAGACTTCTCAGTATTTAAAATTTTTTTTGCCTGCTCAGTCATTTTTTCCAACCTCTGTTTTTCTTCAGCCGTCAACTCTATTTTTTTTGCGGGAGTAGCCAATTTGCTCTCTAGACTGACAATTTCTTCTTCAAGACCGGCAATCTTTTCATCAGTATCTCCTGGAATAATCCGATTTTTCCTTTTTCTTTCCTTCATCTCATTTAAAGACTGTTTTTTTTCTTCTAAGGCCGATTGTAAAACCTCGTCCGCCGGAGCAGGTTCTGTTTTTGCTGCCGTCGGCGGAACGGCAGTTGCCGGCACCTGAGTTGTTGGACCTGTTGGTTGCGGTTGTCCGGTTCTATCAGAAACAGTTGCTTTTCCACTTTCACCTTTCTCTATATTTTCCCTTGAGGGAATCATCGGATTAGGTTCATAGGTAAAGGCAAAAGGCGGTGACTCAACCCGGTAACCAAGTTGATTGATCGTATTCGTATCACTAATTGACCCAACGTTAATTTCCGGTATTGACGGTGATGGTTGAGGCGGACCTTCAGGAATGGTTAGATCAACTTCTCCTGAACCGTGAACGGCATGAATGGCAATAAAGGCGCCTTCTTCTCCTTGACCTGGTGCCGGAGTAAATCCATATTCAGTTGCTTTAGAATCTGTATCAAAATATCCGCCTAAAATTCTTCCCTGGTGCATTATGTCACCATCGGGATTGGCAAGGTTGAAAAACTCTCTTCCCTCATACCATGTTTCCGAATCTAAAATTCCCGGGCCACCATTTTGTCTAACATATTCTGCCAGCTTTGCTTCATTAAGAAAATTTTGGGAAAAATCAGCCATGGAAACTTCAGTTCCATCAGGTAATTTTATCATGGTCGTCGTATCGGTCGGATCAAAATCAACGACAAATTTATTTAATGAAGCATCAAAATGAGCCGGGACAAAAATTCCCACGTCTTCACCAAGCGAACCAAAATGAGGTATTTGGAGGTATAATCCAACCCGATTATCTTCTGCCGCCTGTGCAAGCGACTCGGTTACTCCGGTATCTGGATTATGAATTGTGTGTCCCGGAAAAGTATATCTCACTCCAATAGGATGCTCTCCAGTACTGTCGTTTGTTGAAAATGTTTGATTGCGGATAGCTTCCGTACTCTCCGCATGGGCATGTACAACACGATAATGAGCAGCTGCATCCCAGATTTCTTGACCAGATTTTGGCGGTTCAATGTTAATCTCCGACCCTAGTTCACCTGAAATTGATGATCCATTGTCTATGGTAATAAGATTGTGGTCATAGTCTCCACCGGTAATTTGACCATCAGGACTTATCGTTGCGTCTTCAATCAAAACTCTGTCAGTGCCATCGATATTAGTACCATGAAGATCCATCTTACCACTGGCATAATCATACTGCCAACTGGTATTGTCAGGAATTTTTGTTGTAACGTCAACTGTCCCATCACCGTTAATATCAGCTCCTTTATTAACTACAGCTGCCGGATTGAAAGCTTCAACCTGTTGAGGAACCGATCCTCTTATTCCATCCTGTTTCAGATCAATTCCCGCCCGATGAAAAAGATCGGTGACAAATGCTTCCCCGTCAGGAAAACCATTGGTTATTACCTGTCCATCAGCATCGCTAATTGCCACCAATTCTAAATTAGAATCACCATTGATATCTTTGTAATCAAGTTTAAATCCGCTAAGATCCATCTTAACATCGCCTGTTCGAATATCAATAAGTGCTTGATAGGTATGACCATTAATGACTTGTTCCTGGTAGCTTAAAGCTCCGGAAAGATTTAAATTAACGTTATCGATCTGGGTGAAGTGTCCGGTTGAAGGAAACGGGGGCTCAACCCAATAACGGGCTCCCAAATAAAGTTTTTGGCCGGTGGTCAGATCGGCAACCGGTTGACCTTGATCATTTAATTCCAAAGGTGGTTTACCGTCAACATAAATCTGCTTCAGTTCTCCAAAGGCTTCCTGAAAACCACCTTGTTGAACGTCTTGGACAAAGTCTCTTATCCCTTCTGTTGCCATTCCTGTTATAGCCGCTTTAGTAAAAGTTGAAAATCCTCGTTTTAAAGTTTTTCGCCACAATCGCCATTTTATCGAATTAATGGAGTCTTCCTTTTGTATCTGTAAATCGATATCAGGCAACATTGTGGAAATCCAGTTATCCGCTTCCTGTTTTGTCAATCCTTTTTCTTTTTGCAGCCATTTTCCCATTGCTTTTTTATCGGCAGAGGAATATCTAAGCTGGGCTTCAGCTACCGCGGTCATGTTATCAAACCTGTCAAAGCTTTTATTGGTTCCTAATAAACTTTCCTGCCCGCTTTTGATCAACTTAACTATCCCTTGTTCAAGGGCCGCAGTTAGCCTTTCGTTTTGCTGGTTTTCATGCCCTTCAACAAATTCAAAATAGTTCTGCGTCTTGTAGTCCATTGCCCCGGTTTGAGATTGATCAGTCAATCGCATCCGCGCTTTGATATCGACCAGCTGACTGAAAAGTCTTTTTGCTTCGTCCACCGTTAGGTCATCCTTCTTATAAACCAAGGATTCCAAACCGGCGTTAGACCCGACCCCTTCCAAAAGTTCCTGAACTTTCAAACGGGGAACTAACAGCGTCCCCATTTCTTTTCGGATTCTGGCTCTTTCCAGAGTAAGCCTTCCCTTCGCTGCTTCCCTTGATAATTGTTCAACTTCTTTTAAGTAACGGCCCTTGATCATAAACGGAGTAAATTTATATCCCCATTTAGTAAACTCTAATTTTTTTGCCAAAGGCATGATGGCAAAACCTGTTTCTTTAAAAGCGGCTCCTCCGGCAATTCCGGCAAAACCACCTAACACTTTCAGGGCCGTATTTTTTGGAATATTCAAAATTGACATACCAAGAGCTGTTCCCCAATAACCGGCCGCATAAGACGCAACATTAGTGACGATATCTTTTGAGTAAGCGGCTGCTCCTGCTTGAAGTTTTTCTGAAACCCCACCTCTTTCCGATAGTCTTATAGATAGATTGTCTGCTAAAAATCCCATTTCTTTACGGCCTCTGACCCTGCCAAACTCTGCTTTACCAACTAACAAATTTACCTCAAGCTCTTCCCATTTGCTTTGTTCTTTGCCTTTTTCCGTTTTGTATCTCTGCCAACGGTTTTCTTCAACAACGTTTCCCTGTTTATCTTTACCGGTAACATAACGGGCAAGATTAAGAATGTTTGAGCCAACCTCCTGTGTATCAAGTTCTTTGGCAAGATTAGGATCAGTTTTTATTAAATCAGTTCTTACTTCTCCCATCAAATATTCATTGACTTTCTCTATCAGTTGTTTTTCAGTTAATTTTCCTTCGGCAAATTCAGCAATAAATCCTTTTAATCTGTCACCGACCGGTTTTCGCATCTCCGCCGGTAATTGATAACGGGTTTCCCCGGCTTCGCTGGATACCTTTACTTTATTTGACTGTTCAAAGGTTAAGGTTTTATTCCACTGTGCATAGCGCTCTCCCAAATCCGTTTGTTCACTAATCGTCTGCGATCCGGTCATTCTTAATTCTGCTACCCGTTGATCTTCTGGTTTTGCCAATTCTGCTTCTAACCATTGTTTACCTAATATTTGTTCTGATGTTTGTGATACTCCAAGCAGTCCCTTAGATGTATCAGATAAAGACCAAGCCAATCTTCTTGCCCAATTCTGAGAACGGCGTATCTTTCTTCCCTCGTCGACGGCTTTTTGGGCCATCTCAATTGTCATCTCAACCGGAATTCCTTTTCC
Organism: Parcubacteria group bacterium CG10_big_fil_rev_8_21_14_0_10_35_15; assembly: GCA_002772575.1. Taxonomy (GTDB): domain Bacteria; phylum Patescibacteriota; class Minisyncoccia; order Minisyncoccales; family GWA2-46-15; genus GWA2-46-15. Next base: position 576 of record PFDL01000001.1, on the reverse strand, counting down.
ACCGGTTTTTTTCAAAGTCGCGTTTAAATCAGCCGCAAAGCGGATATGCTGTTGTTCAAAGACTGAACGGGCGAGACTTTGCTGCCAAATCATCTGGACCGGATGAGCCATACCTCTGATCACTCCGCCAAGAAGCGGAATCCGGTAAGACCAACCCAAGGCTTTATCACGGGCTCTATACCAAAAACTTTTTGTCTCGGTCCGAAGATCATCAGCAAAAAGATGATCGGCTACCTGAAGTATATTTTGGGCTTTTCTTTCTTTATCAATAAAACCGGCTCCGGCATCAAGATTTGATGCTAATTCCTCTAATTTTTCATCTTCAGCGGCCGGG
>PFDL01000001.1:0-179 GCA_002772575.1 Parcubacteria group bacterium CG10_big_fil_rev_8_21_14_0_10_35_15 | reverse complement strand
GCCGGTGCCGCCTCAGGAGTTTTACCCGTCTCCCCTTCCCCCTCTTTCCCAGGCGGTGTCACGGTTGATGCTACCTCTCCAACTGGTTTCCCTATCTTTTTGAAACGGTGGTATTCTCCATCCTGTTTCCATTTCTTGGCATATAGTTCTATAGGAATTTCAGATAGCTCAGGTTTGGG
>PFDL01000010.1 GCA_002772575.1 Parcubacteria group bacterium CG10_big_fil_rev_8_21_14_0_10_35_15 | reverse complement strand
AGATATTCTTTTAAAATCTAAATTTAAACTTAAAAACAGCAAGGGCACCAGAAACATTGCCAAACCCTCAAGCGAAGGAGCAACTAAATTAAAATTGCTATGTCGCGCTAAAATGGAATAATAACCAAGAATTGTTATTAATAACCCTGAAAGCAAAAACGCTTTTAACGGCCTAACGTCAGGTTCTTTAGAGCTGCGGCTGACGGAAAAAAAGATTAAGCCAAGGCTGATTAGATTAAGCAGGCTGTCGGAAAACCGGCCATAGAATCCAAACAGGCTGAAGATCCTGTCAACTGAAAAAATACTGGCCAGAACCGCAATCAGAAGAAATCCTAAAACCAAAGCGTCAAAAGGCCATAAGATTTTAAAACTTCTTTGTAAAAATGCTTTGATTAAAGACAAAGTAAAAATTAGTAAGCTCAAAGACAATAGCAAAATCTGCTTTGGAAATTCCCAAGCTTCAAAGAAAAAAGGAACCCAAAATATCGGCAATAAAAACACAAGCAAGCAAATGCTGTAATTCAAGATGCGATCAAGCCTAGAATTCATTTGTTTAAATCAAAAACTATTTTTTAGGGGTGGGGCTGGGTGAAGGAGTTTTTGTCTCAACTGGTTTTTCAGCTCCCGGTTTCAATTGCTCCTCTGGAGTTTCCTTAATTGGCGGCTGGGGCTGAGTTAATCCTTCAAGAGCGGGTTTATCAGCTTTCAAATTTACCAAAATATTCTTAATTAAGTCATTATCTGGATTTAATTGGGCAATCTTTTCAAACTGCTCAAGCGCTTTTTCTTTTTGTCCCTTGTCATCATAAATCAGACCTAAAAAATATTTAGCATTGACATAATTCGGATCAAGAACAATCACTCTTTCAAACTCGGCCTGAGCTTTATCTATTTGTTTATCCATTTGATAAATAAGTCCTAATTGAAATCCCAAACCGGCATCAAACGGCGCAATCTCTTTTGTTTGCTCTAACTTAACAATCGCGTCTTTTATTTTATTTTCCCTAATATCAATCATAGCTAGCTGAAATCTGGCTGGAGCATAATCCGATTTTAAATCCAAGGCTTTTTGGAAATTTATCTTTGCTAGATTTAAAGCTTCTTGTTTTTCAGATGCTTTTTCTGTTTCCTTTTCTAAACTATCTGCTCTAGTTGTGTAAATTTGTCCAAAATCCGTATAAATAGATGGATTTTTTGGATCAAGCTTAATTGCTTCTTCATAAGATTTGACAGCCCATTCATCCGAACTAGTAATTAAAGGTATTATGTTCCTATAAACATATCCCCTAATAGTCCAGTTAGCCACATTTTTTGGCGAAGAATCGGTTGAAGATTTCGCGGCTCCAACTAATAGAGAAATAAAGTTGCTCACATTTTGGCTCATCTTTTCTTGAGTTAAATCTTTTTTCTGAAGTTCTTCATTTATTCTAAAAAGATAAACCTGTGATAAGTCTCTCCAATAATTATCTTGCTTCTCGTCGGTTAAACGAATAGCCGTGTTCAAATATTTGATAGCCGTATCATTATCGGATTTTTGAACGCTAGCCAATGCTTTCATATAATTTGCTTCGGCAAAGAATCTCTGCCCTTGAATAAAGAAGATAAACATAGACACAATCAATACAGCAATAAAAGTAGAAGAAACCCCCATTGTCATCAAAGAAGTGCCTGTTTTGGATTTTCCTTCAGCCAGCCCCGAAACTGCTTGCAAATTAAATGTTTTTGATTTACTTCCAGACAAACTAAAGATCAATGCCACTAATAACCAAAATAAAAACATTAAGGAAACATTACCCGGATAGAACAAAAGACCAATCACCGACCCAATTAAACTGGATAAAACTCCTATTGTCATCATCCAAACCAAACTGTCTTTTTTCTCTTCCTTAGACATAACAGCCCTAAACCCGACTAAAATACTGGCAATAATTACTGCCAAAAAAGAGAGAAAACCAAAAATACCAGTAGTCGCTAACTTATCAATAAGCTCTGAAGGACTGGAACTAAATCTTGTCGCCCAAAACTCTGTCTGATTAATATCCAAAGGCTTATACTTTGAATAATCATAAACAAAAGTGCCCGGACCGGATCCGAATAGCCAGGAAAAAGGAGAATTAGATTCTTTCATAGTTTCCCAGGCAATCTTAAGACTGGCAGAAAATGACGGAGAAATCTCTGCGGGCAAAGTCACAATCGGAAAAACAGAAGTCTTAATTACTAAAGCAAATAAAGCTACTGCCAGAAACAACATTGGCAAAAACAACCATCTTAAATTGAACATTTCCCTTCTGGAAATTCCAAAAATTAAAATAATAGAAGAACTTATCAATAGAACCAACCAAGCTGTCTGAAAATTTATAGCCAAAAGCAGAATTAATGACAAACCCAAAAATAACGAGATTAAACTCTTAAGCCAGCGATTCTTTGAAATAAAAACCAGAATAGCTGCCAATGGCAGAATAATAGCCATAAAAATCGCCAAAGAATTTGTTGAACCAATGGTATTAAACGAATTCAATTTGGCAAAATCAAAAGGCAAGGCAAATTTTCCAAACACCTGAAATAAAGAAAATAAAGAAACAATTAAACCAGAAATCATCAAAACAAAAATCAAACCAAAAATCTCTTCTGGCTTGCGGAAAAGATGTAAAATTAGAAAATAAAGGATAATTAAAGCCAATACCGTCAATAAACTTGGCGCCACTACCAATGGCCAACCCCAGAAACTGCCATACTTATAGCTAGAAAATAAAGTTGATAAGATTGTAACAACCAAAAATATCGCCGGAATTAGATTAAATTTACTGGTATCTAAATTAATCTTTTCTTCTATTAAAGACTTTAATAACCAAGCAAAAAATGAAACTAAAACGAAAACAACTAAAAGAGCCTGCTTATTGAAATCTAGAACATTTGAAGCAAATGGCAAAAAGAATAAAGGCAATAAAAAGATTAACGATAAGATGGTTGTCTTAGAAATCTTTTGCCAAATTTTAACTGAATTTTGCGTGTCTGCCATATTTTTAACTTAATTTTATTAATTATAATTGCTTAAATAATTTAAATTGATCAATATTTCATCATAATAATCTTCGTTAGTTTATTATTCATAATATCTTAATTTTAAGATGAAAACAAGCTAATCGCTTGAAAACTGTTGAAGTTAGACATCAACAGACATCAACAGACTTCAATATTTTCGTAATGGTTTAAATGTTCTACTGAATAATCTTTCTTTAAAACAATGCAAATGGCGTCTATCCTATAAGAATTTTTCCATTTGGTTCTGGCCACATAAGCTACTGCATTGCCCAAAAGTTTTTTTAATTTCTTTTTGTTAATGGTTTCCTCGGGACTACCTAAATCCTCTCCTGTTTTTGTTCTTACTTCCACAAAAACTAAATTATTTTTTTGTTTTGCCACCAAATCAATCTCTGCATATTTTGTTTTATAATTTCTTTCAATTATTTTATATCCTTTTTTCTCTAAATATTCTTTGGCTATTTCCTCGCCCTTCCTGCCTATATCCAAATGCGCGCTTCCTTTATAATAACCCCTTAAGGAGCTTAGCTCCTTTATGTTAGTCTTCATATATTTTGGGGCGATATTGCAAGGCCTCGGCCATATGAGAAATGCCTATATCTTCTGCGCCATCTAGATCGGCAATCGTGCGGGCAACTTTTATCATTTTCATATAAGATCGGGCGGATAATTGGAATCTGATACCAGCTTGCTTCAAAATCTGCTCCACTTCTTTTGTTAATCTGCAATATTTTTTAATCTGGCTATTTTTCATCTGGGCGTTAGTGTAAATACCTTCTCCCTTAAAACGTTCTAACTGGATTTGGCGCGCCGCCAATACTCTTTCTTTAATTTTTACTGACGATTCTAAAAATTCCGAAGCCTTTTGATTTTCTGAAAACTCCTCAACATCAACCGGCTGAACAACTATATGCAAATCTATACGATCAAGAATTGGTCCGGAAATTCTTTTTTGATACTTTTTAATTTGACGGGAGGAACAAACGCAATTTTTCTTTGGATGATTAAGATAACCGCAAGGGCAAGGGTTAGCCGAGGCCACTAACATAAAATCAGCCGGATATTTCACTCTTTCTTTGCTTCTTGAAATAGTGAGATAGCCGTCTTCCAAGGGCTGACGCATTGCTTCCATAACTGAACGCGGAAACTCGCTAAACTCATCAAGGAAAAGAACTCCTCGATGCGCTAAACTAATTTCTCCGGGTTGAGGCTTAACCCCGCCGCCGATAAGGCCTACTTGCGAAGCCGTATGATGAGGCGCTCGAAATTGACGGCTTGTAACCAAAGACCCTCCGGGCAATATATTGCCGGTCGCAGAATATAGTTTTGTTACTTCCAATGACTCTTCTTCACTTAAGGGCGGCATAATTCCAGGTAAAGCTCTGGCCAGCATAGTTTTGCCGGAACCCGGACTGCCTATCATAATTATATTATGGCTTCCGGCTACGGCAATTTCCATTGCTCTTTTTGCTTGTTCTTGGCCTAAAATTTCTTTCATATCAAATTCAGCCGGAGCAGGCAATCTTTCATCAATTTCACTCTTTTTGAAAATGGCTGGCTTAATTAACTTTCTGCCTAAAAAATGAGAGGTCAATTCAAAAAGATTTTCAACCGGGTATACGCGAATTCCCTTTATAATTGCCGCCTCATTAGCCGAATCTTTTGGAACAAACAGATTTTCAAGACCGGCTTCTTTGGCGAAAAGCGCCAGTAAAAAAGCTCCCCTTGTATGCCGCAAAGAGCCGTCAAGAGACAATTCTCCAAAAAATAAAGATTTTTCAGGCAAAGAAAACTGTAAAACGCTTTTTAATATCCCTATGGCAATCGGCAAATCATAAAAAGAACCTTCTTTGGGAACATCGGCCGGAGCCAAATTAACAATAATTTTCTTCATTGGAAATTCAACACCCGAACTAATAATAGCGGCTCTAACTCTTTCTTTACTTTCATCAACTGCTTTATCCGGCAAACCAACAATTTCAAAACCGGGCAATCCTCGATTGGCTAAATTCACTTCAACATCCACCTTAATCGTTTCTAATCCTAGATTGGCGGCTGAAAAAACTTTAATTAACATAAAATTTAATTAATATAATATTTATCGCCCTCTTGCCCGATAAATCCTTTTATCTGCATTAAAGACAAGCTGGCGCTAATTTTTGAAATCGGAATAGATAGCATTCTTGCCAAAATATCGGCCTCCAACGATTCTGTTTTTAAATGCTCGATTATTTCTTTTTCTAGCGCACTCAATTGAATCAAATTAGAATTCTTTTTACTCGAATTCGCCTTGATTGAATCAATTGTTGAAATATTAAAATATTTTAAAATGTCGCTGGCGTCCATAACTATTTCCGCTCCTTGTTTTATTAATTGCGCTGTTCCTCTTGAAACTTCGCTAGTCAATGGCCCGGGCACGGCAAATATTTTTCTGCCAAAACTCTTGGCAAAACCTGTTGTTATTAAAGTTCCCGAATTAAGACCGGCTTCAACAACCAAAACAGCTTTTGAAAGCCCGGCCACAATACTATTTCTTTTTGGATAAGTCCAAAGAGCCGGTAAAAGATCGCCTTCAAATTCAGAAATAATTAATCCATTATTATTTAAAATTTTATTGTAAAGATCTTCTTGATATTCTGGATGAATAACATTTATACCGCATGGCATAACAGCTATTGTTCTTCCACCAGCTTCTACCGCAGTTCGATGCGCCGCTTCATCGCCGCCATACATAAATCCGGAAACAATGGTTATGCCTTTGACAGCGATTTCCGAAACCAATAATTCGGTCATCCTTCTGCCATAACTTGTTAATCTTCGCGATCCTACCACCGCCAAACAATTTTCAAAAATATCATTTTTAAACTCTCCTTTGTAATAAAGCTTTTTGGGCGCATCCTTAATCTTCTTTAATAATTCAGGATATTTCTTATCTTGTATCTCAATAACATTTACCATAATTTTCTTCATAAGGAGCTAAGCTCCTTTTAACGCTACACTGTTCGAGCCAAGGTAAAACCGAAAATTCTTTTTACTCCCGATTTCTTTAAAACTCTGGCGCACTCTTTCATTGTTGCCCCGCTGGTCCAAACATCATCAACCAGCAAAACATTGCTATTACAAATTATTCCCTCTTTTCTCTTAAACAAACCTCTTATATTTTTGAGCCGCTCCTCTTTATCTAATTTTGTCTGCGATGGCGTATCTTTTATCTTCTCAAGCAAAGACAAAACATTACTCCCTGTCATTTCTCCAACTTTTTTGGCAATTATTTCTGCTTGATTAAATCCTCTTCGTTTTTCTTTCTTTTTAAACATCGGCACAAAAGTAATTACGGTATTTTCTGGAATATAAGGTTTTCTTATTTTAAAAGCTTTTTCCACCAGCTCATTGATTGCTTCAAAAGCTCCATAATATTTGATTCTCAAAATAATCTCTTTTATCAGTCCTTCGTATTCCCAAATGCTTACTAATTCTTCCAAACTTCCTTGCGAAAAAAGACTGGGAGTTTCGGAAAGAAATAAATCGCACTTTTCACAAACATACTTTCCCTCTTTTCCACAACCAAGGCAATTCCTCGGAAAAATTATATCAATAATCGTCTCTTTTAATTTATTCAATTGATCCCACATTGCCTTAAATACTGTTGAAGTTAGACATCAACAGACTTCATTTAATTAATCTTCTAAGGTTAACTTTCCTAGTTTATCATTGAGATTCATTCCTACAAGGCATTGTTTAGCAAATTTCTTATATTCCTCCGGATTGGAAAATAATTCTCCTAAAATATCTTTATCGATAATCGAAGAATCTTTCTCGCTCACATAATCTACTAAACTAGCATAAGGATATTTAATCGCCCATTCGTATGCTTTATCAAAATCCTTAATAGCCATTCTTAGTCCTCCAGGATACATTTCAAAAACATTTTTTACTTGGATATATACACTTAAATATTTAAAATATGTTTCCTCATCTACTATCTTCATTTTATAAGAACCCTGAAATAAACTTCCGACTTCTTGATATTTTGTATTAAAATAGTTGGCCATTCCCGTACCCAATCTTCTCATGAACTTTGTTATACCTCCTTCTTGAATTTCTTTTAAGAAAAGATGAAAATGATTTTCCAACAACGAAAAAGTTATAATTTTCACTAACGGTTTGCGCTTAGGCCAATCTAATGGCCAATCAAATCTGTTGAGGTTAGACTTCAACAAACTACGAAAAGGATTTATTGCTATAAATTCATCGTTAAAATAATATAACATCTCAAGAAAATGCTGTTTATCTTTTTGATCCCTAACTATCAACTGCTTCCTATTACCTCTATTATAAACATGCACAAACGAATCTATTGTAATTTTTTCCCTTTGCATTTCTTTAGCTAAGTTATTAAAACGCTTAAAGCGCTGTTGAAGTTAGACATCAACAGACTTTACTCTACCGGAACTGGCACGGGTTCGCTGGGCGCAGGTTCGCTTGGTATAGATTCGGGCGCTACTACTGGCGGCTCTAT
>PFDL01000008.1 GCA_002772575.1 Parcubacteria group bacterium CG10_big_fil_rev_8_21_14_0_10_35_15 | reverse complement strand
AAGTCCAATTCGGCACAACACGTCTCTTAAGCGACGTGTTTTGCTTTCCGGGTAGTAGAAATCCAAAAATAATTAATCGGTTAGTCGGAAACAAACCGGGCGGCTAACGAGACTAGCCGCACATTCGGATTTTCACTACCCGGTTTTGATTGTATATTGTATAATTAAAATGAGCCGGGAGCAGCACTCACTCATTACATTGAATTGGAGTTCACTCTCCCGGCTCAATCTATTTAAAATGTCGGACTTGAAATTAAAGGGTTTAAAAAGAAACGTTCTATTAAAAAACTATACGACTTTTAGGATTGGCGGTTTAGCTGATTTTTTTTACGAAGCAAAAACAGAAAAAGATCTTATTAAGGCGATTAAGACGGCTAGAAAATTATACTTGTCGTTTTTTATTTTAGGCAGAGGTTCAAACATTCTTTTTGATGATAAAGGCTTTAGAGGATTAATTATTAGAAATAGTGTTTCACAAATTAAGATTGTTGAAAAATTAAAAAGAGTCGTAAAAAAGCAAACACAAGGAGACGCCCATTATTTGCCGGGAGATCCTAAAAAGTATTTGCAGTTTTCTGATTTAGATTATCAGCAAGAGCCTTTTGATACTGAAGTCGAAGTTTCGGCCGGCACGTCTATCCAATATTTAATTCAGCAAACCTTAGAAAAAGGATTAACCGGTCTGCAATGGTTTGCCGGCATTCCCGGATCTGTTGGCGGGGGAGTTGTTTACAATATCCACGGCGGGACAAAGCTTTTTGGGGATTACGTTAAAGATATAACCATCATTGATAAAAACAATCGGGTCAGAAAAATAAAAAACAAAGAGTTGGGCTTTATCTATGACTTCAGCAATATCCAAAAAGAAAAACAAATTATTTTGAAAGCAACTCTTCTTCTTTCTCACGGGGATATTGAGAAAGCCAAGTATGTTTATAAGGAATGGTTAAGTAGAAAATTAAAAATTCAACCGCAGATAAATTGTCCCGGATCTGTTTTCCAAAACTTTTCTAAAATTCAAATTAAAAAAATTAATGCGCCGACATTATCAGCTGGTTGGTTCATTGATCAATGTGGTTTGAAAGGAAAAATTATTGGCAATGTTCAAGTTTCAAAAAAGCATGCCAACTTTATTATTAATTTGGGAAACGGAACTTCAGCCGATGTCAGAGAATTAATAAAAATAATAAAAAAAGAAGTAAAAAGAAAATTTAGGTTAAATCTTAAGGAAGAAATCGTCATTGCGCCGAATGGAATGAGGCACAGGGAAGAACCGAGCACATAATAATTATATGTATTATGTTTATTTAATTAGAAATTTAAAAACTGGTTTGACTTATATAGGTTATACTAATGATTTGAAACGCAGAATTAAAGAACACAGAAGTAAGAATCCAGAACTTATTTATTATGAGGCTTATAGAAATAAAAAAGATGCTGAACAAAGAGAGAAAAAATTAAAACAAAGAGGTCAAACAGTAAGAAGATTGAAAGAAAGATTGAAAAATAGTCTAAAATAATTATTATGTGCTCGGTTTCGCGGCGTCCAAAGTTTTTTGGACACCGCTTCAGTTATCCACCATTGACATCAATGCTTGAAATGAAATAATATATTAATCTAAAATTTTTCAGCAATTTTTTCACAAATTTTTCTGGAAAATTTCAAGATCTTTTAAAAAGCAAATAGTGTCGGCTATTTGTAAAAAAACCAATCCTTTAATAGCATATTTAGAAAGAGGATTGAAAATAAAAAAATGGCAAAAAAGAAACCAGTCAAGAAAGCAAAAAAGAAAGTAGCTAAAAAAAGAAAATAATTTTCTCGCCCCGTTCATTAAGATTTTAGAGATTTGGTTTCGGCAAAGCTTTTAAAAAAGTTTTCCTATTGAATCAGATTTCTTAATCTTAAGAGAGCGGGGTTTTTTGAAAAAATAAAAAAATGATTACACAAAGATTCCATTATATTTTCGACGCTTGGGGATTAAATCCTCGATTTTTGAACGATAAAAAATTAGTCATATCTTTACTTAAAGATGCGGCTGAAATTTGCAAGATGAGAATTATTTCTGGACCTCACGTTGTTCAGGGTATGGATTATAATCCAGGTATTTCAGGATTCTGCATTATTGATTTTTCTCATATTTCTATTCATACGTTTTCCAATCCGGGTGAAGTTTGCGTTGATATCTTTTCTTGCAAGCCATTTAATCCTGAAGAAGTAAAATCATATATGTTTAAGAAACTGAAAGTTTCGGAAAATAATGTTCATTTCTTTCAAGTGCATTATCCGGTTAGAAATCCTAAAAATCCTCCGGCCAGAATCGTTTCAAAAAGGCAATTACAATCTGTGATGGCAAGATAGCAGAGAAAATTAAAAAGTAATAAAAAATAAAATGGCTCTAAAGAAATCTAATCCTTATTTAAAGGAGAAAGTTAAAGCTATTGAAGTTGGAAAAAAGACAGTTTCCGAGCTTTTAAAAGCAATGTCGCAAACCGGTTTTCAGGGAAGAAAACTTGGCGATTTGGCTAAGACCTGGGAAACAATGATCAAAGACAAAGACCTGACCATTTTAATGGGATATGCGGCGTCTTTAAGCACCACCGGTCAATGGAAGATTATTAACTGGCTGATTGAAAACCGCTTTATTGATGTTTTGGTGGCGACGGGCGCCAATCTTTCCGAAGACATTGTCGAGGCGATGGGTAATTCTTATTGGAAAGGAAGCCATAACGTTAATGACGTTGATCTTTTAGAATACGATGTTAACCGCTATTATGATGTTTTCGGCAAGGAAACAGACTATATGGACATGACAGAAATGATTGCCGAGTTTTATATTAAAAACCTTAAGCCGGATTATCCTTATTCTTCTAGAGAAATTTTCTCTCTTTTTGGTCAATGGCTCTGGAAGAAGGGGATCAAGAGCATCGTTGCCACAGCCGCTCATTATGGCGTGCCTGTTTTTTGTCCGGCTATTGTTGATAGTCCTTATGGCGACGCCGGCTTGATTGTTCATAGCAAGGGTTTTAATTTAATAATTGATAATATGAAAGATTACACTGAATTTATGGGTCTTGGTCAGGGAGTTAAAGATTCCGGAGTTATCTACATTGGTGGTGGCGTGCCAAAGGATTTTATCCAATTGCTAGCCGTGACTGCCGATCTTTTATATCCGAACAGGACCATTCCCGGAAGGAAATGCGATGTTTTCAGAGCCGAGAGGAAAAAGGGTAAAAATCATGTGATTGAAACTTATTATCCGCATAAATACGCTTTGCAGATTACGACAGACGCGCCTCAGTGGGGCGGTTTATCCGGTTGCACTTTTGAAGAAGCAACTAGTTGGGGCAAAGAAAAAGTTGGCGCCCCTAAGGTTCAGTGTTTTTGCGACGCAACAATTGCTTTACCATTAGTTTCTCACGCTCTTTTTGAAAATGTGAAAACTAAAAGAAAAGGAGCTGACTTCTCTCATTTATTTAAGTAAAAATGTATTTGCCCTACAATTTTGGAGGGTTAAATAATCAAAGCTATAAAAAAGCCAAAGTAGTTGTTCTTCCTATTTCCTTAGAAAAGACTGTTTCATATATGCCGGGTACAAAGTTTGGTCCTAGAGCTATTATCAATGCTTCAAGATATATTGAGCTTTTTGATATTGAAATGGGAAGAGATTTAAGTCAAATCGGGATTTTTACTTTGCCGGAACTTTTATTTGCTAAAAAATCTTTAGAAGAATCAATTAAAGAAATTAAACAAGCAGCTCTAAATCTTTTAAAAGACAAAAAGTTTATTTTGTCTTTGGGTGGCGAACACACTATTAGCTACGGATTAATTTCAGCTTTCAAAGAAAAATACAAAGATTTTTCGGTTTTGCAGATTGACGCTCACTCTGATTTGAGAGACGAGTATGAAGGGACAAAATTTAGCCACGCTTGTGTTATGAGAAGAGTCAGGGATTTGGGTATTTCAGTTACTGGGGTTGGCATTCGCAGCCAAGATGAAACAGAGATAGGGTATATGAAAAAAAAGAAAATCAAAACCATTTTTTACGCTCCAATGATTCCTCTTAAAAAAATTATTTCCAGTTTATCAAAGAATGTCTATATTACTTTTGATGTTGATGGATTGGATCCTTCAATTATGCCCTCGACTGGCACACCAGAGCCGGGCGGGCTTGGTTGGTATGAAGTTTTGAGCTTAATAAAACAAGTTGCCAAAGAAAGAAAGATTGTAGGGGCTGATATTGTTGAGCTTTCTCCCTTGAAGGGAATTATTTTTCCTGATTTTCTCGCTGCCAAGCTGGCTTACAAAATCATCGGCTATTCTCTCTAATTTATTCTTACCTAAAAAAGTGCTATAATGTCTTATTAACCTATTAAAGGTCGTATAGTTTTAATTAATTTACTTTAAAATAAAATAATATGATTCAAGATTGGTATTGGGCTACTTATAACGCTGTTCAAGATCTTTGGGTTAGTTTTTTGTACTTTATTCCTAATTTAGTTGGCGCTGTTGTTGTTTTCGTTGTTGGCTGGTTTATTGCTTCTTGGGCAGGTCTTGGCGTGACTAAAGTTCTTAATTGGCTGAAATTAAATCAATTTTTTGTCAAAAGCCAATGGGATGAAGCTTTGGAAAAAGCGGGTATTAAGTCAGATGTGGCTGGCTTTATTGGTCAGATTTGTCGTTGGGTTTTAGTAATTACATTTTTATCCGCTTCAGTAGAAGTTCTCGGCTTAGTAACTTTTGCCGCTCTTTTAACTAAAGTAGTGGCTTGGTTGCCGAATGTTATTGTTGCCATTTTAATGATGGTGGTAGCAGTGATTCTTGCTGATATCTTAGAAAAAATTGTTGTTGTTTCGTTGGTAAAGGCAACAATGAAACACACTCACTTAGCTTCTTTAGCAGTTAAATGGTCAATTTACATCTTTGCTTTGTTTGCTATCTTAATGCAATTAGATGTAGCTTCCTTTTTAGTCCAGACTATTTTTACCGGCGTCATCGCTATTTTAGTAATTGGCTGTGGTTTAGCATTGGGCTTAGGAGCAAAAGATGTTGTTAAAGATCTTCTAGAAGATCTAACAAGAAAGTTGAAAGATTAGTTTTAAAATTAAAAACAAAAAACCCTGCTTTTTCTGGGACTTGACAATGGTTTTCAGATTGATTAAAATGATTCATTAACCTTTAAAGAAAGAAATGAATTCATCTAAAACCATCCTAAGAAGAAGCGTCTGATTCCTGGGATTTTTTATTCCCAAACAGACCGCTTCGACAAGCGGTTTTTTGTTTTAAACCTTAATAGTTTAAAACAACCCCTCTCCAATTTTGCTGTTTAAAAATCATGTTTAGTAATTGATTTTTAAGGAAGAAGGGTAAAAATTTTGCGACACAAAGGATAAATAATCCCGACCGAGCACATAAAGATTTATATGCTCGGGAGTGTGTCGCCAAATCATTAGACGGCAAAATTGGAGTGTGGGTTGATACATTCTCTGAATTGATAGGACATTAACAATTTAATCTAGCCAAAAAACCCTTAAGTATTCATATAGTTTATGGAACTAAGGGGGGTAAGAAATATTGTGGTTACTAAGAGTTGATGGTGGATGCCTAGGAAGGTTGAGGCGAAGAAGGACGTGGCGTGACTGCGATAAGCCTCGGGGAGGTGTCAAGCAACCTATGAACCGGGGATGTCCGAATGGGGAAACCCTCCGCAGCAAAACTGCGGAACCGAGCCAGAACTAAGTACAGTTTTGGGAGCGCCCAAGTAGTAGAAGTTTCACTTCACTACTGGGCAGCCCCGAACCGCGCTTCGCTCTGGTTCGGGGCGCACCCAGGGAAGCAAAACATTCTAGTACCTGGAGGAAAATAGAACAATAGTTATTCCCTTAGTAGCGGCGAGTGAAAAGGGAGATAGCCTAGACCGAGCACATAAATTTTTATGTGCTTGGAGTTAAAAGATGTTGACATTAAAAATTTTCTTTTAAAGAGAAAATTTTGAAAAGGAGTAATAAAATTAATTGTTAGCCGAAATCTTCTGGAATGCAATACCAAAGAAGGTGATAGTCCTGTAGGCGAAAATAATTAATCTCCTAGTCTTCGTTCTTAAGTACTATGGGGCATGATAAACCCGTAGGAATTCGGGTCAACTACAGACCCAAGGCTAAATACTCAACCTTACCGATAGTGAACTAGTACCGTGAGGGAAAGGTGAAAAGTAGGGCGGCGAGCCCGATGAAATAGAATCTGAAACCATCTAACTTACAAAGAGTCGGAGCCGAGCACATAATTTATTATGTGCTTCGGTGACGGCGTACTTTTTGGAGAACGAGCCAACGAGTTCGCTCTCCACCATCGTCTAAGCCCTTATGGGGCGGAGACACAGCGAAAGCGAGTGTTAATAGCGCGCCTCTCTGATTTATCAGAGAAAATGGTGGGGAGCGAGACCCGAAGCCAAGCGAGCTTGCCATGATCAGGGTGAACCCGGCAGAAGTGCTGGGGAAGGCCCGAACCTGTGAGCCGTGCAATACTCTAGGATGAATCGTGGTAAGAAGAGAAAACCTAAACGAGCTTGGTAATAGCTGGTTCTTCCCGAAATAGCTTTAGGACTAGCCTCCGCAAAATAATATTTTGGGGGTAGAGCACTGAATGAATTACCGTGGAATTTTTTCCAGGTATTTTAATCAAACTCCGAATACCAAAATATTTAGGAGAGTAAGAACCTGGGCGCTAAGGTCCAGGCTCAAAAGGGGAACAGCCCAGACCTTCATCTAAGGTCCCTAAATTTGAGCTAAGTGCAAGTAAGGAAGTGAAATTCCTTTGATAGTCAGGAGGTGAGCTTAGAAGCAGCTATCCTTTAAAAAGTGCGTAACAGCTTACTGATTAAGGAGTTTTGCACCAAAGATTAACGGGGCTAAAGCTCAATACCGAAGATAAGGACGAGCACATAATTCGTTATGTGCTCGTGGTAGGGAAGCGTTCAGTTCGCAGCGAAGCCAAAGCGTGAGCAATGGTGGAGTGAACTGAAGTGAGAATGTTGGCATGAGTAACCGCAATGGCAGTGAAAAACTGCCACACCGAAAGCCTAAGATTTCCTTGGCAATGATTTTCAGCCAGGGGTTAGGCGGGCCTAATTTTGTCGCCCAAAGGCGGCAAGAGATGGACAGCTGGTTAATATTCCAGCCCTTTCTTATATGAGTCTAGAGAGCGACGGAACCTAGTAATTCAGGCTAATTATTGGATTTTAGTTTTCGTTCTAATGGAGATCCTTTTAGGGTTTCTCAAGGAACGCGAAAATGTCTGGTTTCGATCAGACAAATCTGAGCGAGCAGGTTTCCCAGAAAAGCTTTTTAGAAGTTATCATATAGGAGATCCGTATCTAAAACCGACACAGGTAGGCTGGTGTGAGAGCACCAAGGTGAACGGGTGAAAGCTCCTGAAGGAACTCGGCAAACAAGCGCCCGTAACTTCGGGATATGGGCTTCCCCCACCACTTTGTTTTTAATTTCACGAAAAACCAAAAAATTTGGTTAATCGCGGAAAATTGAGGCCAAAGTGGTGGGGGACGCAGCGAAAGTTTTTTTAGCGACTGTTTATCAAAAACACAGGTTCCTGCTCAAACTCGTAAGAGGATGTATAGGAACTGAGACCTGACCAGTGCTGGAACGTCAACGATCTCGGTCTTGCTGCAAAGTGAGGCTAAGGGTCCGAAGCGCCAGTAAACGTCCGCGGTAACTCTGACCGTGTTAAAGTAGCGTAACCCCTTGTCGG
>PFDL01000052.1:4023-12023 GCA_002772575.1 Parcubacteria group bacterium CG10_big_fil_rev_8_21_14_0_10_35_15 | reverse complement strand
CATCGAAGATGAAGCTGCTTTACAAAAGACTTTTGGCGACATTTTAGGCATTGAGGGTTTTCGAGTTATTCCCGCGATTGATGGTGAAATTGGTTTGCGTTTAGCCTATAGCGAGCAACCAGATTTGATTATTCTTGATTTAGTCTTGCCAAGACTTCATGGCTTGGAAGTATTAAGAGGTCTGAAAGAAAAAAAAGAGACTTGCGATATTCCTGTGATTATTTTGACTAATCTTGGTGATTTGGAAAATATTGAAAAAGCTCTCCAATTGGGAGCTACGACTTATATGGTTAAATCAGATCATACCTTGAATGATATTGTTGAGAAAGTAAAAAAGCAATTTCTAATTAATTAAAGGTTAAATTAATATGCGGGTTGAGCCACAACAACTTAAAAATTTTCTTTTAGACGCAAATTTAATTAAAGAAGATCAGTTTGAGGAATCTCTAAAAATTAGCCGGCAAACTGAACAAAAAATTGGAGATGTTTTAGTTTCCCGCGGACTTATTAAACATGAAGAATTAGCCAAACTTGAAGCTTATATTTTAGGTATTCCATTTGTTAATTTGGAAAAAGAAAAAGTTGATGCCGATGCTTTAAAAATCATTCCAGAGCCAATTGCCAGAACCCATAGTATTGTTTCTTTTAAGAAGAAGGGTAATACCCTAGAAGTTGCTATGCTTGATCCAGATGATCTTGGCACAATAGATTTTATTAAAAGAAAGGCTAATTTAAAAATTCTTCCACGCTTAACTACGGTTGAAAGTATTAAAAATGTTCTTAGGCAATATCATCAAAGTCTTGAAGCGGAGTTTGGTTCTATTATCCAAAAAGAAGCTGGCGTAATTAAAGCTCTAAAGGAAGAAGAAAATGTTCCGGAAACAGCAGAACTTCAAAAAGTAGCTGAAGAGATTCCGATTATTAAAATAGTTGATACTCTATTAAAACACGCAATTTTACAACGCGCTTCAGATATTCATATTGAGCCATTTGAAAAAGAGATTATGGTCAGGTATAGAATAGATGGTATTTTAAGAGAGGCAATGATTTTGCCAAAGAATGTTTTAGCCGGTATTGTTGCTAGAATCAAAGTGCTTTCTAATTTAAAACTTGATGAGCATCGTCTTCCTCAAGATGGCAGATTTAAAGCTGAAACTGAAGATTATAAGTATTCTATTCGTGTTTCGATTTTACCGGTTTTTGAGGGTGAAAAAGTGGTTATGAGACTTTTGGCTGAAAGTACTAGGGCATTGACTCTTGAGGAATTGGGTTTGAGGGGCGAGGCTTTAGAAAAAATTAGAATTAGCTTAAGAAAGCCAGTTGGTATGATTTTGATTACCGGTCCAACTGGTTGCGGAAAAACCACTAGTCTTTACGCTATGGTTGAAATATTAAATACTCCAGAGGTCAATATTTCAAGCGTTGAAGATCCGGTTGAGTATAGAATTCCGAGAGTGAATCAAACTCAAGTGAATTCTAAAATAGGTCTTACGTTTGCTTCGGGATTAAGGTCGTTAGTCAGGCAAGATCCGGATATTATTATGGTTGGTGAAATCAGGGATGAAGAAACTGTAAGCTTGGCTATTAATGCGGCTTTAACAGGACACTTGGTTTTATCTACTATTCATACCAATACTGCGGCTGGAGCTATCCCCCGTCTTATTGATATGAATGCAGAACCTTTTTTGATTTCTTCAACTTTAAGCGTTATTTTAGCGCAAAGATTAGTAAGGCGTCTTACAGACGATAAAATGGCCTATAAACTCAAACCAATTGAATTAAAAGAAATGAAAAAATACTGTAATTTAGATAGAATTATGGAGATGTTAAAGCAAGAGAAAATAGTTAAGGAAAGAGATGATTGGTCAGATATTAACTTTTACAGACCCAAAACAACAAAAGAATGTCCAGAAGGTTATCGTGGCCGGGTTGGTATTTATGAAGTTTTATCAGTCACTCCTTCAATTAAAGAAATGATTATAAAGCAGGCAACCGCAGATCAGATTCAGGATCAAGCAAGAAGTGAGGGCATGATTACTATGATTGAAGATGGTTTTATTAAGGCAGTCCAGGGGCAAACAAGTATAGAAGAAATCTTGAGAGTCATAATTGATTAGAACTCATCAGAGTTATAATTGATTAAAACTCATCAGAGTTATAATTGATTAAAACCCGTTTATTAAATGCCTCGTTATTATTACCTTGCCAAATCTCAAAGCGGGGAAACCAAGTCAGGTTCTCTTGATGTTAAAGACGAAACAGAACTAGCCGGAAACCTTCGTCAAAACGGGTTGTTTTTAATTTCTTATGAAACAGAAAAAGAACCTTCAAAATTAAAAAAGTTTTCTTTATCTTTTAATAAAAAAGTTAGTGTTTCAGAAAAAATCTTTTTTATAAGGAATCTTCAAGTAATGACATCTGCCGGAGTTTCTTTGCCAAAGGCAATTGGCATCTTGTCTACACAAGCAAAGAACAAAAATTTCGGTAAAATTTTAGTAAAAATCCAGAAAAAAATTATTGATGGTGGCGCATTATCTGATGGTTTAGCGGATTATCCGGATATTTTTCCGGAAATTTTTCAAAATATGGTTAAAGTTGGAGAAGAATCAGGAACTCTTGAACAGGTTTTGAAAAGTTTGAGTCGGCAATTAGAAAAGCAATATGATTTGAAAACGAAAATAACCGGAGCTTTGATTTATCCTTTAGTCGTGGTTTCGGCTATGATCGCCATCGGCTTTGCTATGTTAATTATTGTTGTGCCTCAATTGGCGGCTACTTTTGCCGAGTTGGAGATATCTTTACCAATGACGACTAAGATAGTAATTGGCTTAGGTCAGTTTTTAAATCAAAGATGGTATTTTTTAATTTTAATAATTGCCTGTGTTTTTATTTTTTTAAAACAGATTTTAAAAATTAAATCAGTTAGAAAATTTTTTGACAAAATAATTCTTAAGTTTCCGGTTGTCTCTAAATTGATTAGCGAAATAAATTCAGCAAGTTTTAGCAGAACCCTTGGGTCTTTAATGGATTCTGGCGTGCCATTGGTCAGATCTTTGGAAATTATTTCAGGGACTCTTAGTAATGTTTATTTTAAAGAATCAATGATTGATGCCGCCGAAAAGATAAAAAAAGGGGCTAAGCTTTCAGAGGCTTTAAAACCTTACCAGAACTTATATCTGCCGATTGTTATTCAAATGGTTGAAGTTGGCGAAGAAACCGGAGAAACTTCGCGAATATTAGATCAATTAGCCATATTTTTAGAAGAAGAAGTCGCCAATACCACTAAAAACCTAGCTTCTTTAGTTGAACCATTATTAATGTTAGCCGTAGGCGCGGCCGTAGGTTTTTTCGCTATTTCTATGATTCAGCCGATGTATTCAATGCTTGGGGCAATTGAATAATTATTACTCGTTATAAAATAAATGGTTAATTTTTCCAAAAAAGGGTTTACCTTAATCGAAGTATTGATAGGTATATCTTTAACTCTGATTGTTTTTTTGGGTATTTTCGGCGCATACCAATTAGCTTTAAAGGTAATTATCCAGACCAGGAATAAAGTTGTGGCGACTGCCATTGCCAACGGGGAAATTGAAAAAATCAGGAATTTGCCTTATAACTCAGTCGGGATCAGCAACGGTTTTCCAGGCGGGAATCTCTTAGCCAGCTCAGTCATCAGACAAAATAGCACTGACTATACCATTGAAAGAACAGTCGATTATGCCGTTGACGCTATTGACGGCATTGTTTTCCCTGACGATGATTGTCCTAATGATTATAAAAAAGTGGAAATTAAAGTTTCCTGGCCAGGACGTTTTACCGGCCAGGTTGTTTTAGCTACCGATATCTCCCCCGCTTCTTTAGTTGAAGAATGCTCAGAAACAGGAGGAATTCTAGAGGTTTTAGTTTTTGACGCTACTGGCCTGATGGTTCCTTCTCCTTTGATTGAAATAAAAGATCCTTTGACTGAAGAAACAATTAAAAGCGCTACGCCTCTTAGCGGTAAACATTATTTTTCGTTAACTTCGTTAACTCCTTCGTCTTACAAAGTCATTGCTTCAAAAATAGGCTATAGTCTGGAAAGAAGCTTTGGCGAAGACGAAATTACTATTCCAGAAATTCCTCACCCGCTTGTTATTGAGGGAAAATTAACTTCAATCAGCTTATCTATTGATCACCAGAGTTCTTTTGACGTTATCACCCTTTCTTTGTGGGGCTCAGAATTATTTAAAGATTCTTTTTCAGATCAGAGTAAAATATCTGAAATATCAGGCTTATTGGCGGCGGCAGGAGAAGTAACCTTAGTAAAAATCGAAACTGAATATCAATCTTCAGGATATTTGATTTCAGAGACAATAACTCCGGCAAATATTATTTCTTGGGACGAAATCTCTTTTTCTGCAGAAAAGCCAGAATCAACGCAAATCCTTTATCAGGTTTTTTATCTTGAGGGAGAAGCCTGGCAATTGATTTCAAATCAGGATTTACCGGGAAATCAAGTCGGTTTTGAAGTTTCACCGATAAGCTTAAAAAACCTCAGTGTTTTAAATTATCCTGAATTAAGGATTAAGGCGAACTTTTCAACCCAGGATTTGACAGTAACGCCAACTCTTTTTGATTGGCAGGCGTCCTGGAAAACTTCTGAACCGACCATAATCCCCGGCGCCAGTTTTAATTTAAAAGGAGAAAAAATCATTGGCCTTGATTCTCAAGAACAAGAGGTTTTTAAATATTCGCAAGGCCTTATTTCCAATGCCAGCGGTAGCTCTGTTATTTCAGATTTAGAATGGGATAATTATCATTTTTCAACCGATCCGGGCGCCAGTTTAGACTTGATTGCTACAGATCCCGAGGTCCAGCCGATTAGCCTGGCTCCAGGCACAAATCTTCCAATCAGCCTTTACATGAAAGCCGAAACTTCTCTTTTACTGACTATTGAAGACAACTTAACGCTTGAACCAATTTTCGCCGCTCGGGCCAAATTGAGTAATTCTGAATTGGGTTATGATGCGATCTTATCCACCAACGAAAGCGGGCAAGCATACTTTATTCCCCTTACAACAGCCACTTATAATCTTGAAATTCAGGCTCCGGGATATTTGACGACAACAACTCAAGTTTTTGTCAGTGGAGATCAGATCGAAATAATCAGATTAGAACAAATCGAATGAAAAAAAGAGGATTTACCCTAATAGAATCGTTAGTTACAGTTGTGGTTTTTACATTGGCAACTACAGCCTTAATGGGCTTTATTTCTTTAGGCTATAAGGTTTATGGTTATACCAAAGAACAATCCATCGCTATTGACGAGGCGAGGAAAGGGATTGAAACCATGGTCAAAGAAATTAGGCAGGCCAGACAGGGAGATAACGGTTCTTATGCGATTGAGAAAGCAGACGACAAAGAATTTGTTTTTTACAGCGACATAGATGGCGATGGTAAAACAGAAAGAGTCAGATATTTTTTAGGAACAACAAATTCCGGAGTCTTGATCAAAGAATGCGCCAGCTTCAGCAAAGGCGGGACCTGCGGAGTTAATTTTTCCAGTTTTTTAACCGGAATTCTAAAATCTGCCCAGGTTCAAATTTCGATTGAAGGAGACTTTGGCGCTTCTAATGAATACGCAAATATTTCTTTAGATGGCCGGAATTTGGGATCATTTTGTTTAAGCCAATGCTCTGATTGCGCCGGCAGTTGGCAAGGAACAGCTACCTTTGACATTGCCAATGACGCCAGTGACGGATCACTTCAATTTTTAGCCGATGCTTCGAATAAAGTCGATAATTCTTGCAATTGGCAGGACCCGAATCATTCAATGAAAGCCAGATTTGAACTTTCCTGGACAGCAGAGATAGCGGGATCGGGCCATCAATTTAAAAAAGGAGTGATTCGGCCCATTGGCGCGCCACCAACATATCCGTCAGCCCAGGAAGAAATTACTATCCTGAGTTCCTATATCAGGAATACGCCTCCGATCTTTCAGTATTTTGATATTAATAATGAAGAAATCAACATTTTGCCGGCTAGGTTGAAAGACACTAAATTAATGAAAGTTTATTTGGTGATTAACAGTAATCCAGAAAGACCGCCGCAGGATTTTGGTCTGGAATCTTTTGTTCAACTCAGGAATTTAAAAACAGAACAAACGGAGTAAGGAGATTTATTGCAATTTTAATGAAGACAAATATTTATAAAAAAGGAATAATCATAACCTATACTTTGGTCTTCGGAGCAATTTTTCTGTTGATGCTCTCAGGGGTTTTGGGATTTGCTCTTTTGCAATTAAAGCAAAGCGCCCAAAAAATTGCTTGGACAGAATCTTTAGAAATTGCCGAAGCCGGCATAAACTTTTATCGCTGGTGTCTTAATCATGATCTGGTTGCCAACTGCGCGGGCGAAAGAGATTATTTCGATTCAAAAGGGAATTTGCTTGGCAGATTTTTTCTTCAGGCAACTTCAACAATTTCTTGCAGCCAAGCGGTTAATAGCCGAGTTTCGGTCGAAGGCTGGACCTTAAAATATCCGCAGATAAAAAGAAAGATCAGCGTTTTTTATGGCAGACCGTCAATTGCCCAATATTCATATATTCTGAACAGCAATGTTTGGATAGGAGAAGATCACGAGATTAAGGGAATATATCACTCAAATGGGGGGATCCGCATTGATGGAGAAAATCAGTCGCTAGTAACTTCGGCCAAACCAGAATGGGCGTGCACTTCTTCTTTTGGCTGTTCTTTCTGCCCGATAAGTTCTGGCTGCCGCGTCCAGGGAACAGATTGTATCTGCCCTGGAGTTTTTACCACTACCGATAATAGCACTCCGGATCTTTTCATTTTTCCATATCCATCTTTTGACTTTGCCGGGGTTACCATTAATTTATCAACAATGAAAATGGCGGCTAAAGCCGGAGGAATTTATCTCAGGCCGTCAATAGAAATTAATCCTCAAGGAAAAGGATATCGTTTAAAACTAAGGCCTGATAATAAAGTAGAGGTTTGGATCATCACCGGGCTTTCTTCAACCTATGCTTACAGTCTCGAGGAAGGCTGGCACTATGATTATTTTATTATCAGCAATCAATACCTTTATGAAACCTTGCCCGTGCCTTCTGATTGTTCGTTAATTTTCGTTGAGGATAATCTTTGGCCGGAAGGGGAGGTCAAGGGAAAAGTAACCATCGCTTCGGCGAACTTAATTAATCCCAATCTTGATACAGACGTAGTTTTGGCTAATAATATCAACTATTCTTTGGCAGACGGCTCAGACGGGCTAACTTTGATAGGAGAAAGAAATGTTTTAATCGGTCCGCAATCTCCAGATCATATGGAATTGAAAGGAGTTTTTCTGGCTCAAAAAGGCAGATTTTCGAGAAACCACTACCCAAACAATATTAAGAGTAAATTAGAGATTATTGGCTCGATTGCCAGCAACGGCAGAGTTGGCACTCAATGGACGTCCGGATCTCAAATTGTTTCAGGTTATCTTAAAAGAGAGACCTCAATCGATGCCAATCTTCTTTATCTCCCCCCTCTTTTAACTCCGGTTATCAATAGCCAATACGAAACTATTAATTGGCAAGAAGAATAGGAATTGAAAATGCGGATAATGATAATTATTGCTATAATAAATCTATATTAAAAATAGTTTCAAAAATGAGAGATTTATTAACTTTAAAACCAATAGCTTTCGGACTTGATATCTCCGATTCTTCTATAAAAATTGCCAAGCTTAAAAGAAGGGGCAATGATTTTGATCTTGCTTGTTTTGGCGAGGAATTAGTGCCAAAAGGCGTTATTGAAAATGGTGAGATAAAGGACGAGAAGGCTCTTGTAGAACTTATTAAAAAGGCTTTGGCAAAAGTAAAAGGCGAAAAATTGAATACTAAAGAGGTTATCGTTTCTATTCCAGATGAAAAAACGTTTTTAAGAGTAGTTCAACTTCCTAAAATGTCGTCAGAAGAATTAGCAAAAGCAGTTTTTTTTGAAGCCGAGAATCATATCCCA
>PFDL01000052.1:0-3985 GCA_002772575.1 Parcubacteria group bacterium CG10_big_fil_rev_8_21_14_0_10_35_15 | reverse complement strand
TAATAGTAGCTTCCCCTAAAAATATCGTTGATTCGTATACTAGAGCTATAAAATCAGCCGGTCTATTGCCTTATGCTTTTGAGGTTGAATCTTTATCAATTAGTCGCGCCTTAATAAAGAATTTAATAACCGTTAATCCAATTCTTTTGATAGATTTTGGGGCGACTAGGACTGCTTTAATTGTTTTTTCCGGAAGGTCAATCAGGTTTACCAGTTTACTTTCTTTTGCCTCAGAAAAATTAACCAAAGACCTAGCTCTTGGGTTAAAGATAGATCTTTTGAGCGCAGAAAAAATAAAAGTAAATTACGGATTAGAATCAAAAATTAAGGTTCAATTTCAGGAAAAAACAGGTGATTTTAAACTTGAGAGAGAAATAACCGAAGACGAGGAAGCGCTTAAGATTTTTGACTCATCATTATCTCAACTGGTTTTAGAAATTAATAATTTTATTGATTTTTATTATGCGCACAAGAATCATGAGCATTTATCACCGAATAGAAATGAAATAAGAAGAATTTTAATTTCTGGAGGTGGAGCTAACCTTAAGGGGCTTGATAGTTATTTGACCAAAAGACTGGGAATTTCAACAATTGTAAGTAATCCATGGATAAATATCTTGCCTGATCCTCAAAGCCGTATTCCAGAAGAATATTTAAAGAGATCGCTTTCTTATACCGAAACTCTTGGCTTGGCTTTAAGAGGAATTCTATCGGAGTAACAATTTCAAAAATGATAAATTTATTACCATTAGAAGAAAAAAATGAAATTCTGATTAAGAAAAAATCAAAACTTGTTTTGATTTTTGAATTGGGCATTTTATTGTTTCTGATTTCTATATTATTCATTATTTTTTCAATTTCCATATATCTTAATGGTGAAATTAATTTAGAGAGAACAACTGTTTTACAAAAAGAAGAAGATATTGACTTGATTACCATTGCTGATTTTCAAAAAGAAATAGACGTCTTAAATGAAAAGATGAAGAACGTGGAATCTTTTTATAACTGCGGATATATCAAACCTTTGGTTTGTTATAGAAAACAAATTTATTTAACTCCGATTTTGGAAAAGGTGTTTGAAAAATTGCCTAATAATAGCTATTTGAATAATATTTCTTTTACAAAGAATTCTGGAACTTTACAGGTTAATCTAAGTGGATTTGCAATGAACAGAGAAGACCTTTTAGTTTTTAAAAGAAATATTGAGAACGATAAAGACTTTAAAAATGTTAATTTTCCTCCAGGGAACTGGGTTTTTCCGACTAATATAGAATTCTCTTTAAGTTTTGATTTGAGTGAAAATGATTAAAGACATTTTTTGGAAAAAATATTCATTAAATCTTATACTCGGCCTTATTGATATTGGCTTAATCGTTTTTATAATATTTTTTCCAGTTAAAGAGGTAATGAAAAACATTAATGAGCTTGTTGTTCTGAAGAAAACCATTTTTTCTCTAAATGAGCAAGAGAATAACTTTGATGATCTGAATAAGAGCTATCAAGCCAATTTTGAAACAATAAAAAAAGTGGAAAATGTTTTTATTGATAGCCAAGAACCTGTTGATTTTTTAATCTTTATTGAAGACTTGTCTAAGGAATTAACATTATCAACTAAAATTATTCCGATTGCTTCGCAAAAACTGAAAAGCGATATTTGGCCATCAATGACTTTTAATCTTTCTTGTAATGGAAAATCTGAAAAATTATTGGCTTTTTTGGAAAAATTAGAAAATAGTAAATATTTAATGGAAATTATAGATGTTGATATAAGAAAAGAAAAAGAAAATAATGATCAAGTTGAGGCGGAATTCATATTAAGAGTATATGTAAGATAAAATATGAAATTTAAAATACTTAAAATAGTCGACAAAAAGAAAATAAAAAAGTTCTTTGTATTTTTCAAAAATTTACCTTGGATAATCGGAGATAATATCTTTTCTTTTTTCGTAGTAATGATTTTTATAGCGATTATAGTCGGATCTTTTTTCTTTGTAAGAAATATTGTTCAAATAGAGGATCGTATTTCAATAAATCCATCTCGATTGCCTGTTTTTAATAATAAGGCCATAGAAGTCATTTTAAATAACTGGCGATTACGTCAAGATAAGTTTGACGGTATTAACGAGAAGATTTATCCAAATCTTTTTTTGCCTAAAAGCAAATAACATTTATCCAAATCTTTTTTGCCTAAAAGCAAATAACATTTATTCAAATCTTTTTTGCCTAAAAGCAAATAACATTTATTCAAATCTTTTTTGCCTAAAAGCAAATAGCTTGAAAATACGGGTAAATTATGATAATCTAATTTTGAATTGAATCTGTCCCTATAGCTCAACGCCTGTAGAGTACCTTGTTTTCCCTGTCTGTTAAAACCGCCCCTATAGCTCAACGGATAGAGCACTGGTTTTCTAAACCCGTGATAAAGGTTCGATTCCTTTTAGGGGCACCATTTGGGAAATTGCGAAATCATTGGGTGCGGCGCTCGCAACGCCGCCGCCCGATGCGAGCGCCGCAAAGGGAAAATTCAAGTCCGCCGAGAGCCGCCGTAAAAAAGAAAAAAGAAAAACGCAAAAATTAAAGAATTATTATTAAATTCAAATGGCCGCCCCGGTTGTAGTCAGTTCCTTGCGGTTCTGCCCGAGACGGCCATCAAAAAATCGCAAGGTTATAACTGACTACAATTACACTATACAAATTTTCAGAAATAAAAATAATAGCTTGAGCTACTAAAATTCTATAAAAAAGGTATAATAAAAGAAGAATTATGAAATTTTCTCAAAATAGTGGCTATAAATTTGATAGGGGGGATGTAAAAGGTTTTTCTTTTAATACCAAAGAGCAATTTCCCAGAATGAGTGCTGCTTATTTTGTTTGCAAAGGAAAACATCCCAAAATGAAATCAATTAATAGTGATCGTTTGTATTTTGTATTAAAAGGTAATGCCACATTCTTTATCAAGGACAAAGTAGTCTCTGCTAAAGAAAAGGAAATTATTATTGTACCGAGAAATACGCCATACAGCTATGAAGGGAATATGGAATGTTTTTTAGTTCACAGTCCTGCTTTTGATAGAAAAAAAGAAGTCAGATATAATTTACACAAAAGTTAGAAAATATAAATCATTATGAAAACCGTTGGAATTATTGGTGGTTTAGGACCCGAGACGACATCTAAATTTTATTTAGAAATCATCTTTGGGTGCTATGAAAGAAATAAAGTAAGTAGGCCTCCGATTTTAATTTGGAATGTTCCATTAAAATACGAAATAGAAAAAGATCTAATCGTTGATGCTAAAGGGGAAGAAAGGTATATTCCTTATTTAATAGACGCGGCTAAAAGACTAGAAAAAGGAGGAGCAGATTTTTTAGTAATGCCGTGTAATTCGTTGCATATTTTTATTGATAAAATAAGAAATTCCGTAAAAGTACCAGTTTTGAGCATTGTGGAGGAAACGGTGAAATTTTTAAAATACAAGAGAGTATCAAAAGTTGGAATACTCGCAAGCGCAACTCTACTGAAACACAAACTGTATGAAGATACTTTTAAAAAGGAAAATATCGAACAGATTGTGCCGGAGAAGACTGATCAAGAAAAAATTGGAATACTCATTAATAAACTTGTTTTAAATGAATACAGTGATAAGGACAAAGCGGAACTTCTAAACATAATTGGTAGGTTTAAAAAGAATGATTTAAAAAGCATAATTTTAGCATGTACGGATTTACAATTATTGGTTCGACATAACTCAGAACTTATGATATTTGACACGATGAAAATATTTGCCGAAGCGACAGTCGATAAAATATTAGAACAATAAATAGTTTTCTTTTCTCGTTTTGCCCGAAGATCGAAAAAATCGCGCGCGAAAAAAAATAACGGAAGCGCGGCGGGTGGGCACATTCGGCAAGCTAAGTGTAAAGGCGCAGCGCTGGAGTAGCGAGGCCGCCACGGGCGGCCGAGCTAACACTTTAACAATTTTCTTTGA